>DASSTO010000113.1:0-44909 GCA_035707865.1 Longimicrobiaceae bacterium
CAGCTCCTCGTCGAGATGGACGGCTTCGAGGCGAACGACGGCGTCATCCTGATCGCCGCCACGAACCGTCCCGACGTCCTCGACCCGGCACTGCTGCGCCCGGGGCGCTTCGACCGGCAGGTGGTGGTCGACGCGCCGGACCTGCGCGGGCGCGAGGGCATCCTGCGCGTCCACATGAAGGACAAGCCGGTGGGCGCCGACGTGAGCATCACCACGATCGCGCGCGGCACGCCGGGAATGGCGGGCGCGGACCTGGCCAACCTCGTCAACGAGGCGGCGCTCCTGGCCGTGCGACGCGGCCACAACGAGATCCAGATGTCGGATTTCGAGGAGGCCAAGGACAAGGTGATGCTCGGCGCCGAGCGGAAGTCCTTCGTGATGCGCGAGGAGGAGCGGCGGAACACGGCCTATCACGAGGCGGGCCACGCGGTCTGCGCGCTGAAGGTCCTGGGCAACGATCCGCTGCACAAGGTGACGATCGTCCCGCGCGGGCGGGCGCTCGGCATCGCCTTCACGCTGCCGGAGGACGACCGCGTCTCCATCACCCGCCAGCAGCTCGAAGCGAACCTGGTGATGGCCTACGGCGGCCGCGTGGCGGAGGAGCTGATCTTCGGCCGCGAGAACGTGACGACCGGCGCGGCGAGCGACATCCAGAAGGCGACGAGCATCGCGCGGCGCTACGTCTCGCAGTGGGGGCTCTCGGACGCGGTCGGCCCCATCCTGATCGGGGACAACGGGCACGAGGTCTTCCTGGGCCGCGAGATCGGCCAGCGCCGCGAGGTCTCCGAGCGCACCGCGCAGCTCGTGGACGCCGAGGTGTCACGGGTGATCACCGAGGCGCACGACCGGGCGAAGCAGACGCTCGTCGACAACATCGACCTGCTCCACAGGCTGGCGCAGGCTCTGCTCGACCGGGAGACGCTCGGCCGCGAGGAGATCGACATCCTGGTGCGCGGCGACGACCTGCCGCCCCGGCCGCCGATGCCGGCGCCGGTGACGCCGCCGCCCGCGCCCCTCGTGCCCGAGCCCGGCGCGCGCCGCACTCCGCCGCTGCTCGGCGGCGGGCCCGAACCCGTGCCGGCGGCGGGGAAGGACCGGGCCGAGCGCGCGGTCTGATGCTGGCGGAGGCGGAACCCGCCCGCACCGCCGGGCAAACCGCGGCGGAGGTCTGGTCGGTACGCGGTCGCGCCCTCTCGCTGGCGCGGCCGCTCCTCATGGGGATCCTCAACGTCACGCCCGACTCCTTCAGCGACGGCGGCCGGTTCTTGCACGCGGATGCGGCGGTGCGCCGCGCGGTGGAGATGGTGGAGGAGGGGGCGGGCGTGATCGACGTCGGGGGCGAGTCCACGCGACCCGGCGCCGAGCCGCTGCCCGCCGATGCCGAGGTGGCGCGGGTCGCGCCCATCGTCCAGCTCCTGGCCCGGGAGCTGGACGTTCCCATTTCCGTCGATACGGTGAAGGCGGAGGTCGCGGCCGCCGCGCTCGACGCCGGCGCGTCGATCGTGAACGACGTCTCCGGCTTCCGCCTCGACCCGCGGATGGCGGCGGTCTGCGCGGCGGCCGGCGCGGGCGTCGTCCTGATGCACTCGCGTGGCGAGGTCGCCGACATGGCGACGTACGCTCACGCCGACTACGGTGACGTCGCGGGCGAGACGATCGCCGAGCTGGAGGCGTGCGTCGAGCGGGCGCGAGCGGCCGGCGTTCCCGACGACGCCATCGTGGTCGACCCGGGGATCGGCTTCTCGAAGCGGAGCGAGCACTCGCTGCGACTCCTGGCCGAGCTTCCGCGCCTCGCCGCGCTCGGCTACCCCGTGCTCATCGGCGTATCTCGCAAGCGCTTCGTCGGCGAGGCCACCGGCGTGGCGGCCCCCGACGCGCGCGCCGTGGGCTCCGCGGCGGCGTGCGCGGTGGGACTGATGAAGGGTGCGTCCATCTTCCGGGTCCACGACGTGCGCGTGGCGCGCGAGGCGCTCGACATGGCCTTCGCCATCCGCAACGCCACCGGCGCGGAGTCGTGAACAGCTTCTTCGCGCAGTTCGGTTTCCTGGCACCCGGCTGGAAGGATCTCTTCGAGATCCTCATCGTCGCCGTGCTCTTCTACCGGATCCTCACGGTGCTCGCGGGGACCCGGGCGATCCAGATGCTCCTGGGGCTCGTGCTGCTGGTGGGGATCTACTTCCTCGCCCGAGTGCTGCAGCTGGGCCTCATCCTCTACCTCCTCTCTACCCTCTTCGAGTTCGGCGCGATCGCCGCGATCGTCGTCTTCCAGCCCGAGCTGCGCAACGCCCTGGCGCACCTCGGCCAGAACCGCATCCTGCGCATCTTCAGCCGGCTGGAGGAGACGGCGGTCGCGGAGGAGATCGCGGTGGCGGCGGAGGAGCTGTCGCGCAACAAGTGGGGTGCGATCATCGCGATCGAGCGGGAGGTGGGGCTCGGGGAGTACGCGGAGACCGGCAGCGCGCAGCAGGCGCGGGTCTCCGCGTCGCTGCTGACGACCATCTTCACGCCCTACTCGCCGCTCCACGACGGGGCGGTGATCATCCGCGGCGACACCATCGTCTCCGCGGGCGCGATCCTTCCGCTGACGCAGTACCCCGTGCTCGACAAGAGCATCGGCACGCGCCACCGCGCGGCGATCGGGCTCTCGGAGGAGACCGACGCGCTCGTGGTCGTCGTCTCCGAGGAGACGAGCATCATCTCGGTCGCGCAGCGGGGCCATCTGGAGCGCGACGTGGACCGTGACCGGCTGCTCGCGCTGCTCTCCTCCACGATGCCCGTGCCGGTCGGCGTGGCCTCCTGACCGCTTGCGGTGCCCTCGGCGCGTGCCTTACAATCCCGGCATGGATTACCCTGAGCTGAGCGCGCGCCTCGACGAGGTGCGCGCGCGCATCGGCGCCGCTGCGTCACGCGCCGGGCGCGCGGCGGAAGAGGTCGGGATCGTCGCCGTCACCAAGACCCACCCCGCTACCGCCGTCGAGGCGGCACGGCGCGTCGGCCTGCGCGACGTGGGCGAGAACCGGGTTCAGGAGATGGAGGAGAAGGAGGAGCTGGTCGGCCGCGACGCCGCGCGCTGGCACCTGATCGGGCACCTGCAGCGGAACAAGGCGAGGCGAGCGGTCCCGCTCTTCGACCTGCTGCACTCGCTCGACTCCGCGAGGCTGGCCAGGGCGCTCAGCGAGGCGGCGGTGGAGCAGGGGAGCACGGTTCGCGCGCTGGCGCAGGTGAACACCTCCGGCGAGGAGAGCAAGGGCGGCTTCGAGGGCGACGCGCTGGTGGACGCGCTCGGCGAGATCACCGCGCTGCCCGGCCTGGTCGTGGAGGGCCTGATGACGATGGCGCCCTTCACGGACGACGAGCGCGTGCTGCGGCACGCCTTCGGTGAGGCGCGGCGGCTGCGCGACGAGGCGGCACGCCAGGTGCCCGCCTTCCGCCCCGTTCACCTGTCGATGGGGATGAGCAACGACTTCGAGATCGCCGTCGAGGAGGGGAGCACCCTCGTCCGGCTGGGCACGATTCTCTTCGGAGCGCGCGAGCCATGATCGACCTTACGCCACTCGACGTCCGCAAGAAGAAGGGCGACTTCACCCGCGCGCTGCGCGGCTACGAGCCCGCGGTGGTCGACGCCTTCCTCGACCTCGTCGCCGAGCGGATGGAGGAGCTCGTCCGCGAGAACACGACGCTGCGCGACCGCGCCTCGCAGGTCGCCGAGATCATGAACGGCTACAAGCAGCGCGAGCAGGCGATGAACGAGGCGCTGGTCTCCGCCCAGCAGCTGCGCGAGGAGGTGCGCGGCCAGGCGACGCGCGAGGCCGAGCTCGCGGTGCGCGAGGCGCGCGCGGAGGCGGAGCGGATCGTCGCCGAGGCGAAGCGGCAGGCCACCACCGCCGCGGAGGCGACGCGCCGGGTGCACGCCTCGCGCATGCGCTTCCTGCGCAGCTACCGCGCCTTCCTCGAGCGGCAGATCCAGGAGATCGACGTCGAGGAAGAGCACGTGCTCCGCGCCCCCGAGGACGAGGAAGTCGGCGCGTGAGCGAGACCGCCGCGCTCCCGGAGCGCATTCGCGAGGCCGCGCAGGCCGTCCGCGCCCGCTCCGCGCTGCGCCCGCGCGTGGCGATCATCCTCGGCACCGGGCTCGACGCGCTCGCGCGCGAGATCGAAGTGGAGGCGACGATCCCCTACGAGGAGATCCCGCACTTCGTCCGCAGCACCGTCGAGTCGCACGCGGGGCGGCTGCTGCTGGGGCGGCTCGCGGGCGTCGACGTGGTGGCGATGCAGGGGCGCTTCCACCTCTACGAGGGCTACACGCCGCAGCAGGTCGCCTTTCCCGTGCGCGTCATGCGCGCCCTCGGCGCGGGGATCCTCGTCGTCTCGAACGCCTGCGGCGGGATGAACCCGCTCTGGGCGCCCGGCGACGTGATGCTCATCACCGACCACATCAACCTGCTGGGCGACAACCCGCTCATCGGCGAGAACTTCGACGAGCTGGGCCCCCGCTTCCCGGACATGTCCGCGCCGTACGACCCGGAGCTGCAGCGCCTGACGGAGGAGGTCGCGCTCGCCGAGCGGGTCCCGCTGCGCCGCGGCGTCTACGTCGCCGTCCCGGGCCCGAACCTCGAGACGCGTGCGGAGTACCGGATGCTGCGCCGCCTCGGCGCGGACGTCGTGGGCATGTCGACCGTGCCCGAGGTGATCGTCGCCGTGCACGGCGGCATGCGCGTCCTCGGCCTCTCGATCATCACCGACGCCTGTCTGCCCGACGCCCTCGAGCCCGCGTCGGTCGAGCAGATCGTCGCCACCGCCCGCGCCGCCGAGCCGAAGCTGACGAGGCTGGTGACGGGCGTGCTGGAGAGAATCTGAACAGGAGCTATCGGCTATCGGCTATCAGCTATCAGCTGGGCCGCTCCTGATAGCCGATAGCCGATAGCCGATAGCCCCATGAAACGTTACCCCGATCTCCCCGCCACCACCGGCGACCTCGAGGAGAAGATCCTCGAGCGATGGCGCGACGAGGACACCTTCGCGAAGAGCCTCGAGCAGACGGAGGGCGGAGAGCCCTTCGTCTTTTTCGAGGGCCCGCCGACGGCGAACGGCCGGCCGGGCATCCACCACGTCTTCTCGCGCGCCATCAAGGACTCCGTGGCGCGCTTCCGCACGATGCAGGGCCGCTACGTGCCGCGCATCGCGGGGTGGGACACGCACGGTCTGCCGGTGGAGATCGAGGCGGAGAAGCGGCTCGGGATCTCGGGCAAGCCGGAGATCGAGCGCGTGGGCATCGCCCGCTTCAACGAGGTCTGCCGCGACAGCGTCTCGACCTACACCGAGGAGTGGGAGCGCTTCTCCGCGCGCATCGGATACTGGCTGGACTACTCGCGTCCCTACGTCACCTACCGGAGCGACTACATCGAGTCGGTCTGGTGGAGCCTGAAGCGGATCGCGGACGAGGATCTCATCTACCGCGGCCACAAGATCCTGCCGTACTGCCCGCGCTGCGGCACGGGGCTCTCCAGCCACGAGGTGGCGCTCGGCTACCAGGAGGTCCGCGATCCGTCGCTCTACCTCACCATGCCGGTGCTGACGGCGGACGGCGAGGCGGACGGGCGTGAGCTCCTGGTCTGGACGACGACGCCGTGGACGCTCCTCTCCAACGTGGCGCTCGCCGTCAACCCGGAGCTGGAGTACGCCGAGGTGGAGCACGAGGGGCGGCGGCTGATCCTGGCCGCGGCCCGGGTGCCGGCGCTCTTGGGCGCCGAGGCGCGGGTGACGCGCACCTTCCCGGCGAAGGAGATCCTCGGGCTGCGCTACGAGCGGCCCTTCGACTGGGTCGCGCCGCCCGCGGAGCCCGAGGGCGCGGCGGAGCGCGGCTGGCGCGTCTACCCGGCGGAGTTCGTCTCGGCCGAGGACGGCACCGGCATCGTCCACCTCGCGCCGGCCTTCGGCGCCGACGACTACGCGGTGGGCCAGGAGTTCGGACTGCCCTTCCTGCAGCCGGTGGGCGACCGCGGCGAGTTCGCGGAATCGCTCCCGCTGGTCGGCGGGCGCTTCGTGAAGGAGGCCGACGACGAGCTGGTGCAGGAGCTGAAGCGCCGTGGCCGCGTCTTCCGCTTCGGGCGCGAGGTGCACTCGTACCCGCACTGCTGGCGCTGCGGCAGCCCGCTCCTCTACATGGCGCGCGACTCGTGGTTCATCCGCACCACCGCGGTGCGCGACGACCTGATCGCCAACAACAACCGCGTGCACTGGCACCCGCCCGAGGTGGGCGAGGGGCGCTTCGGCGAGTGGATCGCCAACAACGTCGACTGGGCACTGTCGCGCAACCGCTACTGGGGCACGCCGCTGCCCGCGTGGGTCTGCGACGCGGAGCCCGGCCACGTCGAGTTCGTCGGCTCCTACAAGGAGCTGGGCCAGCGCGTGGGCGGTCTGCCGGAGCCCTTCGACCCGCACCGACCGTTCATCGACGAGTACACCTGGGCCTGCTCCGAGCCGGGCTGCACGGGGACGATGCGGCGCACGCCCGAGGTGATCGACGTCTGGTACGATTCGGGCTCGATGCCCTTCGCCCAGTGGCACTACCCGTTCGAGAACAAGGAGGAAGCCGAGCGACGCTACCCGGCCGACTTCATCTGCGAGGGCGTGGACCAGACGCGCGGGTGGTTCTACTCGCTCATGGCGATCTCGACGCTGCTCGGCCGCGGGCCGGCGTTCCGCAACGTGGTCGTCAACGACCTCGTGCTCGACGCCGAGGGACTGAAGATGTCGAAGTCCCGGGGGAACGTCGTCGACCCGTGGGAGGCGATCGGCCAGTACGGCGCGGATTCCATCCGCTGGTACCTGCTCGCCTCCTCGCACCCGTGGCTGCCGAAGCGCTTCGACCCCGCCGGCGTGCGCGAGGTGCAGCGCAAGGTCTTCGACACGCTGAAGAGCACCTACCACTTCTTCCAGCTCTACGCCAACCTGGAGGGCTGGCAGCCGAGCTGGAAGGATGTCGCGCCGAGCGAGCGGCCGATCATGGACCGCTGGCTGCTCTCGCGCCTCTCGGCCGTGACGCAGTCGGTGGCGACGCTGATGGAGCAGTACAACCTGACGCACGCCGTTCGCGTGCTGGGCGACTTCATCGTGGACGACCTCTCGAACTGGTACGTCCGGCGCTCGCGCGATCGCTTCTGGGGCAGTGCGGACAGCCAGGACACGCGCGCGGCCTTCGCGACGCTGCACAGGGCCCTGGAGGACGTCACGCGGATGATGGCGCCCTTCGCTCCCTTCCTGGCCGACTGGCTGCACCGGGCGCTCACGGGCGGGCGCAGCGCCCACCTGAGCCGCTTTCCCCAGCCCGACCGCGAGGTGCGCGACGAGGCGCTGGAGCGGGGGATGGAGGGGGTACGCGAGCTCTCGACGCTGGGCCGCGCGGCGCGCGAGCGGGTGAAGATCCGGGTGCGTCAGCCGCTCGGCGCGCTCTACGCCGTCGTGCCCGACGACGTCGAGGTCACGCCCGAGCTGCTGGAGATCCTGGAGGACGAGCTCAACGTGCACACGGTGGAGTTCATGGAGGAAGCGGAGGCGCTGGTGACGTTCAGCGCCCGTCCGAACTTCAAGGCGCTCGGGGCCCGGCTCGGGAAGCGCACTCCGAAGGCGGCCGAGGCGATCCGCGCGCTGCCCTCGGATGCGCTCGCGGAGTTCCGGCGCGGGCAGCCGGTTCGCGTCGTCGTGGAGGGCGAGCCCGTCGAGCTGGGCGCGGAGGACCTGGAGATCGTGCAGGAGGCGCGCGGCGAGCTGGTGGTGGAGGCGGAGGGCGCCTACACGGTGGCGCTCGACGCCACGATCACCCCCGGGCTGCGCGCGGAGGGGCTGGCCCGCGAGCTGGTCAACCGCGTCCAGCGCCTGCGCAAGGAGGCGGACTTCGAGGTCTCCGACCGCATCCGGCTCGGCGTCGCGGGCGGGGCGGAAGTGGTGGAGGCCGCGGGCGCGCACCGGGACTTCATCGCCAGCGAGACGCTCGCGGTGGAGGTCGAGGTCTCCGCGGAGCAGCCGGCGGCGGGCCGCTACGAGGCCGTTCGCGAGGTCGACCTCGACGGCGTACCGGCGAGGATCGCGGTCGCGCGGGTGGCGCGGGAGGGCGAGGGCGAATGACGGACCTCACTCCGGGGACCACCGGCAACCGCAAGAAGGTGCTCCTCTTCGTGCTGCTGGTCGGCGGTATCATCGCGCTCGACGTGGTCACCAAGTGGAAGGTGCAGCACGCGCTGCCGCCCTACCAGCCCATCTCCGTGTGGGGCGACTTCTTCCGGCTGACGTACATCCGCAACACCGGCGCGGCTTTCGGGCTGCACCTGGGCCAGTACTCGCGCTACGTCTTCCTCGCCCTCACGGTGATCGCCCTGGTCGTACTGATCCAGTGGTACCGTACGACTCCGGCCCGCAACACCATTCGCCTGATCGCCATCGCCCTCGTGACCGGCGGCGCCGTGGGCAACCTGGTGGACCGGGTGCGCTCCGCGCGCGGCGTCGTGGACTTCCTCGACTTCGGCTTCGGCATGCACCGCTGGCCGGTCTTCAACGTGGCCGACATGGGGGTCACCGTGGGCGCCATCCTGCTGGCGATCTCGCTCTGGCGGGAGGAGCGCAGGGACGCCGGGAATGAGGCCTGAGGGAGAGGATCACGCCTTCACCGTCGACGCGCCGACCGGTTCGAGGCTGGACGTCTACCTGGCGGAGCGGCTGGACGTCTCGCGCTCGCGCGCCGCGCAGTGGATCGAGGAGGGGCGGGTTCTCGTCAACGGCGCCGCTCCGAAGAAGCGCGACGTGCCCGCGCTCGGCGACGAGGTCCGGGTGCACCTCCCCCCGCCCGAGCCCTCCCCGCTCGCGCCCGAGGACATTCCGCTCGACATCGTCTACCAGGACGCCGACCTGCTGGTGATCGACAAGGCGGCGGGGATCGTGGTGCACCCCGCGCCGGGCCATCGCGGCGGCACGCTGGTCAACGCCCTGCTGCACGCCGTCGGCGACCTCTCGGGCATCGGCGGGGTACTGCGTCCCGGCATCGTCCACCGGCTGGACCGCGACACCTCCGGGCTGATGGTGGTGGCGAAGAACGACGCCGCGCACCGCGCTCTCGCCGACGAGCTGCGCCACCGCCGCATCCGGCGCCGCTACCTGGTGGCCGCCTGGGGTCACCTGCCCGAGGCCGAGATCACGGTCGACGCGCCGATCGGCCGGCACCCCACGGAGCGCAGGAAGATGGCCGTGGTGGAGGGCGGCCGGCGCGCCGTCACGCACTTCCGGCGACTGGAGCACTGGCGCGCCGCGGATCTCCTCCAGGCCCAGCTGGAGACCGGGCGCACCCACCAGATCCGCGTGCACCTCCTCCATCTCGGCCACCCGGTCGTGGGCGACGAGACCTACGCGCCCGGCCGCGAGCGGGGCGTGTCCGGCGCGGCTCGCGGGTGGGCGCAGGAGCTGGCCCGCCGCACCCCGCGGCAGTTCCTGCACGCCGCCGAGCTGCGCTTCCGTCATCCGCGCACCGGCGAGCCGATGCGCTTCGAGGCTCCGCTACCCGACGACCTGCGCCGGGTGGCGGAGTGGGCGAGGAGTACGTGACGGAAGGGCCGGGCGGCGCGCCATGCCGGCGCGTGGGCCGGGAAAGCGAACGCCCCGCCGCGGGGGCGAGGCGCTCGTCCGGAGGTGGAGGCGGATCAGGACCGGCGCACCTTGCGGCGGCGTGAGACTCCCGCGAGCCCGACGAGCCCGGTGCCCAGCAGGGCCATCGTCACGGGCTCCGGCGTCGCGGACGACGGAATCCGGGCGGGTGCGACGGTCATCTGGTCGTAGGTGATCCACTCGGTGCCGGCCTGGCTGAACTGAACCCGGTCGAAGGCGTGGTTCACGTCGGTGACGACCCCACCGTACAGCTTGCTGCCGTTCCCCCGGTCGGGGAACGAGAGGGCGAACTCGAAGATCGAACCCCGGTAGAACAGGAGCGAGGCGCCGCCCCCGTCCATGTCCTCGGCCCAGAGACCGAATCCCCTGACCGCGTGGTCGAACGACAGCGTGTACGTCGGGTTCGACTGTCCGTTGGGATAGACCGCGTACGCGCGGTCGCCGAAGATCGGGTCCTTGTCCGAGGGCTGGGTGCCGTCGATGATCTGCCCCGCGCTCAGGCTCGCGGCGCCGCCGCCGGCGTAGGAGAAGGAGAGGGGAAAGCTCGCGGAGGTCTCGAAGCCCTCGAAGCCTTCAGTGGTGTAGCTGCTGCCGGACAGCGCGGCGAGGAACGTCGCCTCGTCCGTGTAGAAGGTCTGTGCCGACGCGGCTCCTGCCGAGGCGAACAGAATTCCTGCCGTGAGTGCGACCGCGGAGAGCTTCATCCTGCCTCCTGGAGAACGGGAGCGAGAGGGACTGCGGCCGCCGGGCGACGGACGCGGGCGCGCGGCGACCGAGCACGTGGCGTGCCGCCGGCGGCGCCAGCTGCGGCGGAGCGGCGCGATCGCACTGGGGTGTAGGAAGTTGCGGCGTACCCGTCCCGCGAGAGCCCGCCGCCGGCGGCGGGCGTCCGGAGGCCGGTTTCTGCTGCGGCCGCCCCGCACCTGTCGTCCGGCCGCCACGTTCGGGCTCCCGGGCTCGAGCGGGTGGCGGGACTGTGGACCGGGCACCGACCGGCCGAGACTCTCCCGTTGGTAGTCCCGCCCGTTCCCGCAGCCGGCACCCGGTTGCGCCGAGCCGCCGTTCGAACCAGTGGAGAGCCGATGAGCCAGAGCGTGCTGATCTGCGACGATGCCATCTTCATGCGTACGATGATCGGAGACATCCTCACCCAGGCGGGCTTCCGCGTGGTGGGGGAGGCCGACAACGGGATGCAGGCCGTCGCGCGCTATCGTGAGCTGGACCCCGATTTCGTCACCATGGACATCGTGATGCCCGAGATGGGCGGCATCGACGCGGTGCGCGAGATCATGCGCGAGGACCCGGAGGCCAAGATCCTGATGTGCAGTGCGATGGGCCAGCAGGCGCTGGTGGTCGAGGCCATCCAGGCGGGTGCCCGCGACTTCGTCGTGAAGCCCTTCCAGCCCGCGCGCGTGCTCGAAGCCGTCCAGCGCGTGCTCGGCTGACCTCCACCCGACGACCCGATGATGGATCAAGCGAGCTACGTCGCGCTCTTCCTGACCGAGGCGCGCGAGCACCTCACCACCCTGGGCGACGGGCTGCATCGCCTCGCCACCCGGCCGGACGACCTCGAAGCGGTGAACGGGTGCTTCCGCGCCGTCCATACGCTCAAGGGCATGGCGGGGATGATGGGCTACACCCGTACCAGCCGGATGGCGCATGCGCTCGAGCAGCTCCTCGGCGAGATCCGCTCCGGCGCCGTCACGGTGGACGCGGCCCTCGTCGAGCGGATGCAGGCGGAGGCCGAGGCGCTCGACGACTCCGCGGTCGACGAGGCGGGCAGGGACTCGCCCGACGGCCTGGGCGAGGGCGCCGGGAGCGTGCAGCCCGTGCCCCGGGTGCCCGCGGCGGCGCCGGAGCCGATCGGCGACGAGCGCGCGCTGCGGGTGATCGTCTACTTCGACCCGGCCGCGCAGCTGCCCGCGGCGCGCGCGGTGATCGCGCTGCGCCACGCGCGCGAGCTCGGTCGGCTGGAGGCGGTGCACCCGCTCGAGGCCGAGCTGGCGGAGGGCGTCATCGACGGGCCGCTCGCCTTCGAGCTGCACACCGCCGCGAGCGAGGATACGGTCCAGCGCTCGATCCGCTCCGCGGGGGAGGTCGCCGAAGTCGAGATCGAGGCCGTCACGCCGGGCGAGGGCTTCCGGCGCGGCGCGACGGTGCGCGTGGACGTGGCGGCCCTCGACGAGCTCGCCGGGCGGCTGGCGGGGGTGGCCGGCGCACGGACGCGGATCGAGCGCTCGGCCACGCGCCTGGACGACCCGGAGCTGCGTGCCGCCGTCGCCGCCGCGGGGGCGCAGATCGCCGCGGCGCGCGCGGCGCTCGTGCGGCTGCGGACGGTGCCCGCGCGCGAGGTCCTCGACCGCTTCCCGCCGCTGGTGCGTGAGGCCGCGCGCTCGCTGGGGAAGGAGGTGGAGGTCGAGATCGCCGGCGGCGACGAGCTGCTCGACCGCTCCCTCGTCAACGCGCTCGGCGACCTGCTCGTGCACCTGCTGCGCAACGCCGTCGACCACGGGATCGAGCCTCCGGCGGAGCGCGAGCGCGTCGGGAAGGCCGCCGTCGGCCACATCCGCCTCTCGGCCGCTCGCACCGAGCGCGGCGTGGCGGTGAGGGTGGAGGACGACGGGCGCGGCCTGCAGCGCGAGCGGATCCTCGAGTTCGCCGTCGAGCACGGCGTCGTCGAGGGCGAGCGTGCCGCTGCGCTGAGCGACGCGCAGGTCTGGGAGCTCGTCACGCGGCCCGGCTTCTCGACCGCGGCGACGGTGACGGAGGTGAGCGGCCGCGGGGTCGGCCTCGACGCCGTTCGTGCGCGGATCCGCGCGCTCGGCGGCGCGCTCGAGATCCACAGCGAGGCGGGTCGGGGCGCGGCGTTCGTGCTCACCGTTCCCGCCGAGCCCTTGCCCGACGGGCGGCGGAGCCCGATCGTTGAACCCGAGCGCCCCGCCCCGGCGGCGCCGGGTGCCATCGTGCGCTGAGGTCGCCAGACAATGCAGACGATCGACGTTCGACAGCTCCAGGAGATCCAGCTCGACGCGCTGCGCGAGGTCGCCCACATCGGCGCCGGCCACGCGGCCACCGCGCTCTCGCAGATGACGGACAGCCGGATCATGATCAGCGTCCCGCGCCTCCAGGTCGCCCGGCTGGAGGACGTGCCGGACCTCGTCGCCGACCCCGAGTCCGTGGTCGCGGCGGTGCTCATGCACGTCATGGGCGACCTGACCGGCCGCACGCTGCTCGTCTTCCCGCGCGAGTCCGCGATGCGCCTGGCGGAGATCCTCATGCGCCGGCCTCTCGGCACCCTCCACGTCTTCAGCGAGATGGAGCAGTCGGCGATCAAGGAGGCGGGCAACATCCTCACGGCCGCCTACCTGAACGCGCTCTCGGACTTCATGGGCAAGATGCTCCTGCCGTCCGTCCCGAGCCTGGTGATCGACCTCTGCGCCGCGGTTCTCACCACCGTCTACACCGGCTTCGTCAGCAACCAGGAGCACGTGATCGGGATCGAGACGGAGTTCCGGATGGACACGGGCGATTCCGTCGGCGGCTACTTCCTGCTGCTGCCGGACGTACCGTCTCTGCAGGCCATCCTCCGCGCGCTGAGGCTCGCCTGAAGTGAGTATGCCCCCCGCTCCACCCCCTTCCCCGCAGTCCGAGCGCGATCGCCGGATCCTGCTGGGGCTGGCGCAGCGCATCGACGCGGGCGACGCCGGGGCGCACAACAACCTCGGCGTTCTGTACTTCAACAAGGGGATGGTGGGCGAGGCGGTCGGCGAGTTCCAGCGCGCGCTCGAGATCGACCCGCGCATGCAGGTGGCGCGGCGCAACCTGGAGATCGCCTACCTCAACAGCGGCTATTACCAGCAGCAGGTCGCCGAGCTCGCCGAGCGTCTGCGGCACCACCCGGAGGACCGGGAGGCGCGGCGCCGCCTCGCGCGCACCTACCTGAGCCTGGGCGAGCACGAGGACGCGCTCCGGGAGCTCAACCGTCTCCTGGCCGACGCGCCGAACGACGTGCAGACGCTCTCGGAGCTGGGGCGCCTGGAGAAGGACGCGGGGCGCTTCGACGTCGCGCTCGACTGGTTCCGTCGCGCGCTGGCGCACGACCCGGACAGCGCCGTGCTGCGCTTCCAGATCGGCGAGCTGCACTATCATCGCGGACTCAGCGACGAGGCCAGGGCGGAGCTGCTGCGCGCCGTCGAGCTGAACCCGAACTTCGCCGACGCGCACCACCTGCTGGCCTTCGTCCTGGGCGACCTGGGCGAGGACGAGCGCGCGGTGGAGGCCTCGCGCCGCGCGCGAGAGCTGAACCCGAGCCTGGCGAAGGCGGAGACGAACCTCTCGCTCGACCGCTACAATCCGGGGCGCTACGGGGAGCTGGTGCCCGAGCGGCCCGAGCGGCCCGCGGCCGTCGCCGACCGCTATCTGGCGCGCTATCAGCTCGGCATCGCCTTCCGCCAGAAGGGCCTCTACGCGGAGGCGCTGCGGGAGCTGGAGCGCGCGCTCGGCGCGGGCGAGGACGCCGCGCTGGTGCGCCAGGCGATGGCCGAGCTGCACCTCCTGCGCGGCGACGCGGAGGCGGCGGAGCGCGTCTACTCCGAGCTTCTGCGCGACGAGGACGCGAGCCCGAAGCTCTGGAACGAGCTGGGCGTCAGCCATCACCAGCGCGGCGACACCGACGAGGCGGAGCGCTGCTACCGCACCGCGCTGGAGCGAGACGGCGACTACGCGCTGGCGTGGAACAACCTCGGCGTCGTACGCCATCATCGTGGGGATGCGGACGGGGCGGGGCACTGCCTGGCGCGGGCCGTCGAGCTGCACCCCTCGTTCACCGACGCCTGGTGCAACCTCGGTCTCTTCGCCGAGCGCGCCGGGCGCCTGCCGGATGCCCTGCGCGCCTACCGCGCCGCCCTCGACGCCGACCGCGGCTCGGAAGCCGCGTGGACGGGTGTGGGCCGCGTGCTCTCGGAGCTGGGCCGCTTCGAGGAGGCGCGCAGCGCGCTCGCCCGCGCGACGGATGCCGCGCCCGACTCCGCGGCGGCCCGCTACCACCTCGGCTTCGTCCTCTCCCGCCTGGGCGACTACGACGGTGCGCTGCGGGAAACGAAGCGCGCGCTGGCGCTGAACCCCTACTATCCCACACCCCGCCTCCGTCTGGCGATCGACCTCCAGTTCGAGTACGCGGAGGTGCTCGCCCCCGAACTCGACCAGGCGCAGCCGCTGCCGGCCGGCGGCGAGGTGGCGACCTTCCGCTTCGAGCCCGCCGACCTCGAGCCCATCTTTCGCGAGATGGAAGCGCCTCCCGAGGCCGAGACCCCGGCAGGCGACCCGCTGGCACTCGCGCGGGACTACGCCAGCAAGGGGCTCCTCGCCCGCGCGCTCGCGGAGCTCCGCCGCGCCTCCGGCGCCGACCCCGTGGAGGCCGCGGTACTCGCGGGAGAGGTCTTCCTGAGGCAGGAGCTCTACGGCGAGGCGCTCGAGCGCTTCGATGCCGCGCTGGCCGGCGCCGGCGAGGCGGGCAGCGCCGCCACCTCGATGGAGGCCACCCTCGGCCGCGCCCGCGCGCTCCTCCACCTCGGTCGCGCCGATGCGGCGCTCGTGGCGCTCGACGGCGTCGCCGAGGACGGTCCGCCCTCCGGCGAGCTCCTCCGGCTGCGCGGTGAGGCGCTGCTCGCGGCCGGTCGGTCGGGCGATGCGCTCTCCGTCTTCGCCTCCCTCGTCGAGCTGGAACCCGGCGACGCCGTCGCGCTGCGCCAGCTCGGCGCCGCCGCCTCGGCCGCGGGCCGTCCGGAGCACGCGGAGCGGGCGCTGCGCGGAGCGGTGCGGCTGGACCCGGACTACGTCGCCGCGCGCGTCGAGCTCGGCGCGCTGCTGCTGGCGCGCGGCCGCGCGGCGGAGGCGGCGGCGGCCGCGGAGGCGGCGCTCGGCGCGATGCCCGGCTACGCCGACGCCACTCTGCTCCTCGCCGACGCCCGCCGGGAGCTCGGTCGGCTCGATGCGGCGGTGGAGGTGCTCGCGGAACTCCTCGCCGGAGACGCCTATCACGTCGACGCGCTCTGCCGCCTCGCCGCCGTGCTGCGCGAGGCGGGCCGCGGCGCGGACGCGGGGCGGGCCCTGCGCCGCGCGCTTCGCATCGACCCGGACTCGGCCGCGGCACGCTTCGAGCTCGGCGAGCTCGCCCGCGCGGAGGGGCGCTTCCGCGAGGCCGCGGAGCACTGGCGCGCGGTGGCCGGCTCCGGCGTGCGCGAGCTCGCCGCCGGCGCCGAGGCGCGGCTGCGCGGCCTGCGCGCCGGATCGCGCACCCGCGCGGGAGCGGGCGCACATGGCGATTGAAGGCCCGCTCCGCGAGCTCTCGCTGCCCGACGTGCTGCAGCTCGTGCAGCTCTCCCGCAAGACGGGCACGCTGACGGTCCGCACGGATCGCGCGGCGCGGCCCGGGCTGCTCTTCTTCGACCAGGGCGCGGTGGTCGGGGCCCGCGCGCCGGGCGAGACGAGCCGCCTGGGCCGGCTCCTCCTGATGGCCGGCAAGGCGACGGCGGGGCAGATCGACCGTGCGCTCGAAGCCCAGCGCGACGAGCCCGGCCGGCCGATCGGCGAGATCCTGGTGCGCGAGCAGGGTGTCTCCGTCGCCGACGTCGAGCGGATGCTCCGCTTCCAGGTGGAGGAAGCGCTCTCCGAGCTGATGCGCTGGGTCGAGGGCTACGTCCGCTTCGAGGAGACGCCGCCCCTCGAGAGCGGGCCGGTGCGGATCCGTCTCTCCGCCGAATCGCTGCTCATGGAGGCGCTACGCCGTGTCGACGAGTGGACGGAGCTGGCGAGCGGCCAGCCGGACGCCTCGCTCGTCCCGCGGCTGGTCGACGCGGATGGGACCGCCGACGGCGTTCTGGACCTGCTGCCGCGCGAGTGGGAGGTGCTCGCCGCGATCGACGGCGAGCGCACGCTGCAGGGGATCGCGCGCGAGCTGGGCCACGCGGAGTTCGACGTGGCGAAGGCGCTCTTCTCGCTCGTCTCCGCGGGCGTGGTGGAGCTCGGCAAGCGCGCCGCGCGGGCTCGGGTGCGCGCGGCGGCCTCGGCGCGGAACGGCGCCGCGGCGGTGGAGGCGGCGCTCGACGCCGGGGACACCGAGCGCGCCGGCGCGCGGCTCGACGAACTGCTGGCCCGCGAGCCGGAGCGGAGCGACCTCCACCTGCTGCGCGGGCGGGTGGCGGCGGCGCGGGGGCGGTGGGACGAGGCGGTCCGCGCCTATGACGCCGCGCTGCGCCTCGACCCGCTGATGGCCGCCGCCTACGACGCGCTGGGCCGTGCGGCCGTGCGGGCGGGGGCGCTGGAGCACGCCGAGGAGGCGTTCGCCACCTTCTCGCGCCTCGCCGACGCCCCCCCGGCCGCCCGCGAGCGCGCCGCCCGCAGCGCCGCCCTGCTCGCGGGGCTTCGTCGCATACTCGAGGAGGAGTGATGTCCGCGGCCGATCCACTACAGATCCGACGCTGGCAGGACGCCGTCGCACGCGACCCGGGCAACCCGGCGTTCCTTCCGCTCGCGGAGATCTACCGCCGCGAGGGGCGCCTCGACGTCGCCCACCGGCTCTGCGTCCGCGGCCTGGAGCGCCAGCCGGAGCTCGTCGCGGCGCACTTCCTCCTCGGCCGCATCTACCGTGAGATGGGCGACCAGGAGCGTGCCGTCGACGAGTTCGACATCGCGCTCCGGCTCGACCCCGCGCACCGCGGCGCCCGCCGCGCGCTCGGCTACATCTCCCTGGAGCGCCGCGACTGGCCCGCCGCGGTGCGCCACCTGGAGATCGCCGCCGCGCGCGACCCGCAGGACGACCGCGCCGCCAGCGCGCTCGCCCTCGCGCGCCGCCGCGCCGCCGCCCCCGCCGCCCCGCCCCCGCCGCCGGAGGAGGACGTGCGCGCGGTGGAGGAGGCGCTGCAGCGCTTCGTGCGCGAGAGCCGCGTCCGCCTCGCGCTCCTGATGGACGCCAGCGGCCGCATCGTCGCGCAGCACGGCTTCGCCGCGGATCTCGACCTGGCGGCCTTCTCCACCCTCGGCGCGGGCATCCATTCGGCGTCGCGCGCCCTCGCGCGGCTCCTCGGCCAGCCGCGCTTCGAGCAGCTCTACCAGGGCCGCGAGGAGCACCAGATCTTCCTCGGCGCCCTCTCCACCCCCGCGGGCGAGCGCATCCTCGTCGGCGTCTTCGGTGCCGAGACTACCATCGGTATGGTGCGCGTGCTCTTCCACGACTTCACGCGCGACATCGAGGCCGTGCACGACTCGGGGACCGGATCTCCCCGGCCGGACGCGGAGCGCTTCGAGGCGGACCTCGCCGCCGGCCTCCGGCGTGCCCGCCCGGAGGGGACCGGCGCGGCCTCCAACCTCCGCTGAGCCGCTCATGTCGCTGGTCAACTACTCCACGCGCGAGATCACCTGCAAGCTCGTCTACTACGGCCCCGGGCGCTCGGGGAAGACGACGAACCTGCAGGCGCTCCACGCCCGCCTGCCGGAGGAGCGCCGCGGCCGCATGGTCTCGCTCGCCACCGAGATGGACCGCACGCTCTTCTTCGACTTCCTGCCGCTCGACCTCGGCACCGTCTCCGGCTTCCAGGTGCGCTTCCAGCTCTACACCGTCCCGGGCCAGGTCTACTACAACGCCACGCGCAAGCTGGTGCTGCAGGGCGCCGACGGCGTCGTCTTCGTCGCCGACAGCCAGCCGGCCCGCGAGAGCGAGAACCTGGAGAGCTTCCGTAACCTGCAGGACAACCTGCTCGAGCAGGGCGTCGATCCCCGCACGTTGCCGATCTGTCTGCAGCTCAACAAGCGCGACCTGCCCGAGGCGCTCCCGCGCGAGCGGCTGGAGCGCGCGCTCAACTACCGCGGCCTCCCCTGCTTCGAGGCGAGCGCCGCCGCGGGCACGGGCGTCTTCGAGACGCTGCGCGGGCTCTCCGAACAGGTGCTCTCCCAGCTCGCCGCGCGCTTCCCCCGCCCCGAGCGCGTGGTCGGATGATGCCCGCACCCGGCCCGCAGCTCGTCTTCGACCGTCTGGTCGTCGGCGCCGGCAACCGCCTCGCCGCCGCCGCCGCGCGCCAGGCGGCCGAGGCGCCGGGGCGCAGCTACAACCCGCTCGTCGTCTCCGGCCCATCGGGCGTCGGGAAGTCTCACCTGCTCCGCGCCATCGGGCACCTGGCCGTCGCGGTGGAGCCGGAGATCCGCGTCTGCTTCGAGACGGTGGAGTCGCTGGTGGACCGCGTCTCCGCGGGCATCGCCGAGGGCACGCTCGACGACCTGCGCGGCTCGATGGGCCGCGTGGAGCTGCTGCTGCTCGACGATCTGCAGGAGATCGCGGGGAAGCAGCGCACGCAGGAGGAGCTGCTCGGCTTCTGTGAGGACCTGCTGCTGCGCGGCGCGCAGGTGGTCGTCGCCTCCCGGCGTCCGCTCCAGGAGATCGAGGAGCTCGACCCGGACCTCGCCGAGCGCCTCGCGGGCGGGCTCGCGGTGGAGGTCGCGCCGCCGGACGAGGAGATGCGGCACGCCGTCCTCGGGCGCTCGCTCGCGGAGCGCGGCGCCTCGCTCGCGCCCGAGGTCGTCGAGGCGCTCGCCCACCAGCCGATCGACAGCATCGGCGAGCTGCTCGACGCGCTCGGCCGCGTCCTCGAGGTCGCCGAGGCGGAGCGGCGGGCGATCCGCGCCGACGAGCTGCCCGCGCTCCTCGGGATCGAGCCCGCGCCGCAGGAGGAGGACGAGTTCGGCGCCTTCCTCGCGCAGGTCTCCACGGCCGTCGCCGCGGTGGTCGAGACCGCGCCGTGGCGCCGCCGGATCGCCGGGGCCATCCTGCGCTGGGAGGGCGAGGGGGTCCGGACGCGGCGCCTGGAGGCGGCGCTCGACGCCGACTCCGCCCCGGACGTCGAGGCCCTCCTCGGCGACTTCGCCGCCGACGTCCGCCGTCTGCGCGAGATCGCGCACGCCCTGCCGGCCCCGCCGCCCGACGCCTTGCTCCTCCTCGACCCCGACCGGCTCGCGGAGGCCGAGGCGCTCCTCGCCGCCACCGAGCGGCCCGTCCAGGCACCGCACGCGCCGGCTCCCGACGAGACGGAGGAGATCCCCTCGCTCGACGCGTGGTTCTTCGACCGGGAGAAGCTCGCCTGGGAGTGGCTCGCGCTCGACGACCGGCTCCTGGAGGAGCAGAGATAGATGGCGATCAAGGGAAGCCTCAGCGAGGCCAGTCTGCCCGACGTGCTCCAGCTCCTCGCGCTGGGGCAGAAGACCGGCTGCCTCGCCGTGACCGACCGGGCGAGCTTCGGCTACATCTACTTCGACCGCGGCAGCATCTGCTACGCCTCGATCGTCAACCGCCGCGATCGGCTCGGCGACCTGCTGGTGAAGAACGGGCTCGTCGAGCCCGAGGTGCTCGCCGCCGCCGTCGAGGCCCAGGGCTCGCGCACCGCCCAGCGCCTCGGCGAGATCCTCATCGAGCGCGGCGCCATCACCCGCGACCAGCTCGAGCGCTACCTCCGCCTGCAGATCGAGGAGGCCGTCTACTTCCTCTTCACCTGGACGCAGGGCTCGTTCTTCTTCGAGGCCGACCAGCGCCCGGAAGAGGGGGCGATGCTCGTCTCCATCAACCCGGAGAACCTCCTCCTCGAAGGCGCGCGCCGCGTGGACGAGTGGTCGCTCATCGAGAAGAAGATCCCCTCGCTCGACGTCGTCTTCGGGCTCGACCGACAGGCCGCGGGGCTCGGCGAGGCGGAGCTGACCGACGACCAGCGCAAGATCCTCCCGCTGCTCGACGGCCACCACAGCGTGCGCGACGTGGTGGACGAGTCGGGGATGGTGGAGTTCGACGTCGGCAAGGCGCTCTTCGGCCTCATCCAGGCCGGCTTCGTTCACCCGCAGGGGCGCAAGCCCGCGCGGACGGAGGCCGCTGTGCCCCCGGGCCGGATCCACGAGCACCGGAACCTCGGGATCGCCTTCTACCGCACCGGGATGCACGAGGAGGCCGCGCGCGAGTTCCGGCGCGTGCTCGAGCTGCAGCCCGAGAGCCTGGAGGCGCGCTTCTTCCTCGCGCTCCTGAGCCTGCGCGCCGGCGCCTCGCGCGAGGCCGCGCGCGCCTTCATGGAGGTCATCGAGCGCGGCGGCCGCTGGGGCACCGCCTTCCACGACCTCGGCCTCGCCTTCGAGCGCCGCGGCCGCCTCGACGACGCGCTCCTCGCGGTGGAGGAGGCCGACCGACTCCTGCCCAACCACCCGCCGGTGCTGCTCTCGCGCGCCATCCTGCTGCTGAAGGCCGGCCGCGCCCTCGAGGCCGTGGACCTCTTCCGCCGCTACCGCGAGCGGACGGCCGACGAGCCGCGCCCCCCGGCCGCCTACCACGCCTTCGCCTCCATCGCCGAGGCCGCGGTCGGGAGACTGCAGGCGGCGCGGGAGATCGCCGAGGCGGGCATCCATCTCCACCCGCACGTCGCGCCGCTGCTGCTGCACGCCGGCGCCATCCGCGAGCGCATGGGCGCGTGGGACGAGGCCGAGATCCTCTACCGCCGCGCGACCGAGGAGGGGCCGGAGCTGCCGCAGGCGCGCAAGGCGCTCGGCGACACCCTCTACCGCCGCGGCGCCTACGACGAGGCGGAGGAGCACTTCGCCCGCGCCGTGGAGCTCGCGCCGCGCCTCGGCGACGACGTCTTCCTCAAGCTGGGCAACATCCGCTACAAGCAGATGGACCGCGAGGGCGCGCTGGAGCACTGGCGCCGCGCCCTCGAGCTCAACCCCGAGAACGGCATCGCCCGCACCAACGTCGAGCTGGTGGAGCGGGTCCTCTCCCAGGCCACCACGTGAAGGAGGCCGGGCTCTCGCGCCCGGCCTCCCGCGTTCTGTGCGGCGGCGCGCCTACGCGTGCCGCGTCACCGCTCCAGCTCCACCGCGTCGTAGACGATGCTCGGGCTGAGGAAGCCCGAGCCCGACGAGCCGCTCGCGACGGTGATCGTGATCGTGTTCGTCCCGGCGACGAGGGCCTCGGCGGGAATGTCCACCGTGTACTCCATGTTGTTGCCCCGGTAGGTGCCGCGCGTCAGGCCGCGGGAGCGCGGCTGGGTGTGCGACGTGGCGGGGGGGATGGGACCCCTCCACTCCTCCGGCGTGCCGGGGTTCACCGTCACGACGGGGCGGCCGCCGGCGAAGGCGAGCGTGATGCCGATGCGGAGCGTGTGAGGCCTCACCTCGCCGCGCGACAGGTCGAACCGGATCGTCGTGGGATCGTTGATGTCCTGGAACTCCGCCATCGGGAAGTCGGAGAGCGGCGAGCTACCGACGGTGTAGGTCACCGGACCCCAGGGCGCCATGCGCACGTCCGACGGGTGCATGTCCGTCTGCAGATCGGCGTTGCGGAAGCCCCCGGGCGTCCCGTCGAAGGTGCCGATCCGGAAGATCGTCGGCCGCGGCGGATCGACGTAGTCGATGTTCTCCGTCACCGTGCCCGTGCCGACCGTGACGGAAGCGGTGGAGACGGCGAGCTCGTTCTTGTAGAGCGTCATCGTGTACGTCCCGGGAATCATCGGCGGGGAGGTGAAGCCGCCCCCGGACTCGTCCACCCGCGCCCAGTACTGCGCCCGGTCGTTCGCCCAGCCCACCACGAACGGAACGCGGCCAGGCTCCGCGGGCGTGTTGAGCATCCCCGAGACCTTCCCCGTCACGACGCCGCGCTCGCTCACCCACCCCTCGAGCCCGAGGTCGCCCATCCACGACATGTCGAGATCCGCGCTCGGCGCCTTCCCGGAGGTGAACACGAGGGCGTACGGCCCGTGCAGCCCCATCCGGTACGGCTCGGTCTGGGTGTGGTTGGAGTTCATGTAGTTGTACAGCTCCTGCTGCGCGCTCCCCTGATTGTTGATGTCACGGAAGAACGGACCGCCCGAGCTGGTCTCCCGGTTCCCCATGATCATGTAGACCCCCACGCCCGGCCCGGTCACGCCGTGCACCAGGTTGTCGATCGCCCGCGGGTTGCCGTAGAACTTCGAGCGGGTCTCGCCGTTCGCCAGCGCGAAGACGTCCGAGCCCTCCACCGTCCTCGTCGCGGCCGAGACGTCCGCCTCGGGGTTGCCGTCGGGAACCCTGCTCCTGTCGAGCCGCGCGATGTAGCGCAGCTCCCCCACCGACGGCTCGGCGCTGGTATAGGTGGCCATGAAGATCGCGCTCGTTCCGGCGCGCGCGACGTAATAGTGCGTCAGCGTCGGGGTGACGCAGGTGATCTTGACGATCGCGCTGTCGTCGCTGGCGGCCGCGGTGACGTCGGCCCTGCCCAGGCCGGAGGCGATCTGCGAGAACTTCCGCTGGTCCTGCAGCTCAATTCCCTCGTACCGCAGCGACACGATGTCGCAGTTCTCCTCGTTGACCTGGAAGACCAGGCCCGCCCGGGTGTCGACGGTGTAGCGGCCGTCGGCGTCCGTGAGCCCCACCGTGCCGACCGGGGCGGTCGTCGCTCCATCCAGCTGCTTCGAGGTGGGTGCCCGGTCGGGTGTGACGACCTGGTCCGCGCGACATGCCGAGACGATCGGGACGGACAGGACGAGTGCCGCCTGGAGCCATCGTTTCCTCATCGCGATCTCCTCCGTGGGGGGTGAGCGGGTTCGACGGGCGGCGGCGCGCGTGGAAGGATGGAGCGGTGACGACCGCCGCACCGTACCCGAGCAAGTGTACGTTTGAGAACAGGTGTGCACAATGCCGTCGTGAGGCTCGCCGGTGCCGCCGGTGCGCCGCCTGCTTCCCTTCTCCCTGCGATGGCGTAAGTTTCAGGCTTCGCGGCGCCGATAGGAGGTCGATCGAGATGTCTAACCGCTTCGTCGTTCCGAAAGGCCCCGGCCCGGGGTTCACTCCCGCGACGCCCCCCGGGGGCGACGACCCCGAGGAGTTCCGCCGTCTGGTCGCGAAGATCGAGGCCGAGCGGCAGTTCCAGGGGCGTTTCTACAAGGACAAGTGCCTGCGTCGGCGGCTGGAGGTCCGGATGCGCGCGCGGGGCGAGGACAGCTTCGCCGGCTACGCGACCCTGCTCGACGACGACCCCGCGGAGTACGAGGCGCTGCTCGACACGCTGACGATCAACGTCACGAAGTTCTTCCGGGACGCGGGGGTCTGGGCGGCGGTGCGCGAGAAGGTCGCCCCGCATCTGTTCGAGGGGCCGACGGGGGAGCGCTCGATCTGGAGCGCCGGCTGCGCGAGCGGCGAGGAGCCGTACACGCTCTCCATCCTGCTGCGCGAGTGGGCGGAGTCGAACGACCGGGCGTCCGAGATGGGCCGCTTCCGGATTCTCGGCACCGACATCGATCGGCGCAGCCTGGAGACCGCCCGGCGCGCCGAGTACTCCGAGCTCTCGCTCTCGGAGACCCCGCCGGAGGAGCGCGCGCGCTGGTTCACGGAGTCGCTCCCGTACCGGCTCGCCCCGTGCATCCGCGAGCCGGTGGAGTTCGCGCGGCGCGATCTCATCTGCGACGAGCCGGAGCGCGAGCAGAGCCTGATCCTGTGCCGCAACGTGATCATCTACTTCGATCGGGAGATCCAGGAGGAGATCTTCATGCGCTTCTACGACGCGCTCGTGCCGGGGGGCTTCCTCGTGCTCGGAAAGGTGGAGACCCTCCTCGGCCGCGCGCGGTCCCTCTTCCGCCCGGTGAGCTCCCGCGAGCGCATCTTCCGCAAGCCCGAATGAGCGAGCCCCTGGAGCTGGAGGCGCTCCGCGCCCGGCGTGACGAGCTGCGGAGCGAGCTGGAGCGGATGCAGGGCGGCGGGGCGGGGGAGCGCGAGGCCCTGCGCGACGGCATCGTCGGCCTCTTCCACGACGCCGAGCGCCTGATCGCCGAGGCGACCGAGCTGCGCGAGAGCATCCGCCCGCTGGTCGACGGCTACAAGCGCCTCTTCCCGTCGCCCTCGGCGCCCCCCGCGCCCGCGCGCGTCGACCACCTGGGCAGCTCCACCTTCGTGGAGCGCGCGTGGAACGCCATCGCCGGCTGCCGCTACGACGTCGCCGTGCGCGAGGCCGAGCGCGCCCTGGAGCTCGCGCCGGGCGACCCCGCCGCCGAGACGCTCCTCGCCTGGGCCCGGATGCGCACCGATCGCCACGACGAGGCGCGCGCGCTGCTGGAGTCCGTGCTGGAGCGCGACGCCGGTCAGGCGCTGGCGCGCGCGTGTCTCGGCTACGTCGCGCTCCGGCAGGGCTGCTTCGCCGAGGCCATCGAGCATCTCTCGCGCGTCCTTCGCGGCGAGCCCGAGCGCAAGGCGGCGCTCTACGCGAACCTCTATCTGGGCATGGTCTACTCCGAGCGCGAGATGTACCGCGACGCGCGCACGTTCTTCGGCCAGGCGCTGGAGCTCGGGCCCAACCTCATCGAAGCTCACTGGGAGCTGGGCAGCTCGTACTACCGCGAGGGGGAGCCCGCGCTCGCCGCGAAGGCCTGGCGCCGCGGGGCCGAGGCCAACCGCTTCAACATCTGGGGAGAACGGTGCCAGGAGGCGGCCGAGCGCGTCGCGCGCGGCGAGCCGGTCTCGCTCACGTAGCGGTCGCGCTCGCCGCGCTCTTTCTCGCCACCCCGAGCGCCCGGGCGGCGCCGCCCCCGCTCAGCCTGCGGGCGGACTCGCTCCGGGTCGTCTACTGGCCCGGCCAGCGCCCCATCGCCGAGCGGACGCTCCGCGCCGCCGAAACGCCGTTCCCCCTGCCCGGCCTTCCGCCCGGGGCCTCGCGCGTCAGCGCCACCATCGTCCTCGCCCCCGACGCGGCCGTCTTCGACTCCGTGACCGGCGGCCTCGCGCCGGAGTGGAGCGCTGGCGTCGCCTTCCCCGACGAGCGCCTCATCGTCCTGCCCGCGTACGCCTCCAGCCGTACGCCGATGCAGGATCCCATCGTGGCCCTGCGGCACGAGCTGGTGCACATCGCCCTCGAGGAGTACCTCGGCCCCACCGTCCCGAGATGGTTCGACGAGGGCTACGCGACCTGGGCCTCCGGCGGCTGGGACGCGCGCAGCGGCTGGGAGATCCGCTTCGCCCTCCTGCGCGGCGCCGCGCCGCCGCTCGACTCGCTCTCCCTCGAGTGGCCCGCGGGCGCGCAGAACGCGCGCATCGCCTACCTCCTCTCCGCCAGCGCCGTGCGCTATCTCGCCACCCGCAACGGCGAGGACGTCTTCGCCCTCTTCCTTCGCACCTGGCGCGCGGAGGGCAGCGCCGACCGCGCGCTGCGCTCCGTGTATCACCTCACCCCGGGCCGCTTCGAGCACGAGTGGAAGAAGGACGTCGAGCGCCGCTACGGTTGGCTCCTCATCCTCGCATCCGCCGGCAGCTTCTGGACGGTCGTCACCTTCCTGCTCCTGGGCCTCGGTCTCCTGCGCCGCCGCCGCAGCCGCCAGAAGCTCGCCGAGATGGCCCTCGAGGAGCGCATGCTCCCTCCGCCCCGCGAGCCATGGGGGGAGGAGCCGGGAGACGAGCCCCCGGCCGCCGACGACCGGGGCGACCTTGACGGTCCACGGCACCCGGAATAGCTTTGCCGCATGGCCACTTCCACCACATCCCCGACCGCGGAGCCCGGCGAGGCCGGCGTTCGCTTCTCCACCCTCAACTGGGTGCTCCTCGCCGTCGGGGCGATCTGCGTCATCGTCGGCTACGTCCTGCTCGGCCACGCCTCGACCGTCGCGGCGCCCCTGCTTCTGGTGCTCGGCTACGTGATCCTCCTGCCGCTGGGGATCATCCTCTAGACAGGTCCGGGCGCTTAGCTCAGCTGGTCCAGAGCACCTGGTTTACACCCAGGGGGTCGGGGGTTCGAATCCCTCAGCGCCCATACCAGTCAGCCACCAAATTGGTGGACGCGATTCGGCGGAAACCCGCATAAATGCTGGGTTTCCGCCGAATCGCTTGTGGGCGTCGGTGTGCACTTCCACCGGGCTTGTGGGTGCGGAATTGCACATCGTTGCACAGTCGGAAGGGCGTTGACAGCGATAATGCATATGCATTATTATGGTGCGCCAGTACACCTGCTTCCCCGGAGCGGCCGATGTTGAAGAGCAAGGTCACGCAGCGATCCCAGACCACGCTGCCGAGCGGCGTCCGCCAGGCGCTGGGCCTCCATCCCGGTGAGGATTCGATTGCCTGGGAGATCCAGGGCGATGTTGCCGTCGCTCGACGTGCTCCGGCAGAGGCCGAGGAGGAGGATCCGGCGCTCACTCCCTTCCTGGCCCTGCTGGAGCGGGATCTGGCCGAGCACCCGGAACGCCTCCGCGGAATGCCGCGGCGCCTCCACGAACGGCTCCTGGCCGTGACCGAGGGGATCGACGTCAGCCTGGACGAGCCGATCGAGGGCGAGGTTGCCCTCTAAGCGCCGGAGGGAGCCGCAGCGATCCGCCCCCATGCCGACGGGCGTGGGGGCGGATCTCGTGTTCCGTGTTGCGGGCTGGACGATCCTTCTTCATCCGCTCCTCCTCGGCCAGCTCGAGCGGCTCGTTGCCGCGGCCGAGCGGGAGCGCCGTGGCAGCGCCGGCGTGGAGGGGCCGAACACGAAGTTGGCGGCGGCGCTCCGGCACCTGATGTTGGTTGAGGTTCCGGAGGACCCCGCGCGCGCCAGGTACCGGCACGGCGGGACGCTGGGAGAGGAACTCAGGCACTGGCTCCGGGCCAAGTGCGGCAACGGCCGGTTCCGGCTCTTCTTCCGCTACCGCACCGATGCCCGCCTACTCGTGTTCGCATGGGTGAACGACCAGAATTCGCTCCGGACGTACGGGAGCCGGACGGACGCATACTCCGTCTTCCGACGCATGCTCGGCGAGGGCAATCCACCCGATGACTGGGAGGCACTCGCGGCTGCGGCGTCCGATCCGGGCGTGCTTCGCCGAGCCCGCGGACTCTTCGAGGGCACGGACCGCAGAGAGTAGCTCGCATATTTCGCAAAATCCTCAGAACGCTGGGGCGGTTCTCTCGGCGCAGGCGCCGCTGGTCACCCTCGGCTCGTACCGCGCGGTTCGGACGCCTATTCTCCGTCCGGGATCCCCCGGCCACCTCCCGCTCCCCTCCATGAAAACGGTCCACGTACGGGTCCAGCGGGACCACCTCGAGCGCATCGCGATCAACAGGCGCCCGGTGCCTGCCTCCGCGAGCGCCGAGGGGCGCGCGCGATCAGTCCGAGGGCCGCGGCGATCCATCTTCGCGCCTCCATGCCTCCTGAAGGGGCCGGCGCCCGCCCGAGCGCGAACCGGCCGGAGGAAGCGTCGTCGACTCGACACCCGGCAGCGCCTCGCCGGTCGGCAGCTCGTCCAGTGCGGCCGAAGATGATGACCGCGCCCGCGCCCTCCGCAGCTCCCGCTCCCGCCAGAGCGAGTAGATGGCGGGGATGACCACCAGGGTCAGGAGCGTGGACGAGACCATCCCGCCCACCATGGGCGCGGCGATCCGCTTCATGACGTCGGCCCCGGTCCCGGTGCTCCAGAGGATGGGGAGGAGACCGGCGATGACGGCGGTCACGGTCATCATCTTCGGCCGCACCCGCTCTACCGCCCCGTGCTCCACGGCGGCGTCCACGTCCCGGCGGCCCCGCAGGAGGCCCTGGTCGCGCCGATGGCGGTACGCCTGGTCCAGGTAGATGAGCATCACCACGCCGGTCTCCGCGGCCACGCCGGCCAGGGCGATGAAGCCGATCCCCGTCGCGACGCTCAGGTTGTAGCCGAGCGCCCACATCAGCCAGACGCCTCCGACGAGCGCGAAGGGGAGGGAGAGCATCACGATGGCGGCCTCCGCCACGCTCCCGAACTCGAAGAAGAGGAGGAGGAAGATGACGGCGAGCGTGATCGGCACCACGAGCCGGAGCCTCCGGTTCGCCCGTTCCATCGCCTCGTACTGCCCGGACCACTCCAGGCGGTACCCGGTCGGGAGGTCGAGCTTCTGCTGGAGGAGCTCCTTTGCCTCGCCCACGTAGCCGCCGATGTCGCGCCCCTGCACGTCCACGTAGACGACGTTGTCCAGCGCGGCGTTCTCGCTCTTGATGAGCGGTGGCCCCGGGACGACGCGGATCTCCGCCAGCTCCCCGAGCGCGACCTGCGCGCCGGACGGCGTGGCCACGAGAGTGCTCGCGATCCCCTCCGGGCTGTCGCGCAGCTCGCGCGGGTAGCGCACCAGGATGCCGTAGCGCTCCCGGCCCTCGACGGTCTGCCCCGCGACCATCCCGCCGACCGCCGCCGCCATCGCCGTCTGCACCTCCTCCACCGTCATCCCGTAACGCGCCGCCGCGGCGCGGTTCACCGCCACGTCCAGGTACCGCCCCCCGAGCGCCCGCTCCGCGAAGACCGAGTTGGTCCCCTCCACCTGCGGGAGGAGGGCTTCGATTCGCTTCCCGATCCGGTCCAGGGTCGACAGATCCGGCCCGAAGATCTTGATCCCGACCGGCGTCTTGATCCCGGTGGCCAGCATGTCGATGCGGTTCTTGATCGGCATCGACCACATGTTCGCCACCCCCGGCGTCCTCACCGTGCGATTCATCTCCGAGACGAGGGAGTCGTACGTGACGCCCGGCCGCCACTCGTCCGCCGGCTTCAGGATGGCGGTGGATTCGATCATCGACATCGGCGCCATGTCGGTCGCGGTCTCGGCGCGGCCGGCCTTCCCGAGCACCATCCGCACCTCGGGGATGCGCTTCATGGCGGCGTCCCGCTGCTGCAGGATCTGCTTCGCCTGGTCGGTCCCCACGCCGGGGAAGAGCGAGGGCATGTCGAGCACGCTCCCCTCGTTGAGCGGGGGCATGAACTCGCTCCCCAGCCGGCTCCAGGGCAGCGCCGTCACGGCGAGCACCGCCGAGGCCGCGGCGATCACGGACCAGCGGTGGAGGAGCACGACGTGGATCACGGGCCGGTAGAGCCGGATCAGGGCGCGGTTCACCGGGTTCGCGACTTCCGGCTTCACCCCGCGGCGGATGAACAGCCCCATCAGCACCGGGACGAGCGTGATGGAGAGGAGCGCCGCCGCCGCCATGGACAGCGTCTTCGTCCAGGCGAGCGGCTTGAAGAGCCTGCCCTCCGCGGCACCGAGCGCGAAGACCGGAAGGAAGGAGAGGGTGATGACGAGGAGTGAGGTGAAGAGAGCGGGACCCACTTCCTTCGTCGACTCCAGGACGAGCTGCCCGTGCCCGAGGGGCCGTCCCTCCCGCTCGTTCCTCTCCATGTGCTTGTGGAGGTTCTCCACCATCACGATGGCGGCGTCGATCATCGCCCCGATGGCGATGGCGATCCCGCCCAGCGACATGATGTTCGCCCCGATGCCGAGGAAGCGCATGGCCAGGAAGGCACCGAGCACCCCGATCGGAAGCGTGACGATCGCGACCAGCGCGCTGCTCGCGTGCAGGAGGAAGAGAATGGTGACCAGCGCGACGATCAGCGATTCCTCGAGGAGCTTCCCCCGGAGGGCTTCGATGGCGTGCTCGATCAGGCCGGAGCGGTCGTAGCCCTCCACGAAGGTCACCCCGCGCGGGAGCGAGGTCTGGACCTCCTTCATCTTCTCCTTCACGCCCCGGATCACCGCCAGCGGGTTCTCCCCCTGGCGCATCACCACCCACCCGGTGACGATCTCGCCCCGGCCGTCGAGCTCGGCGATGCCACGGCGGATCTCGGGGCCGATCTGGACCCGGGCCACGTCGCCGACGGTGACGGGCGTGCCCCCCGGCGCGGCGCCGAGCGCCACCTTCCGGATGTCGTCGAGCGAGGAGAAGCGTCCGCGCCCCTGGACCACGTACTCGCTCCCGCCCAGCTCCAGCACCCGCCCCCCCACGTCCTGATTGGAGGCACGAACCGCCTGCACCACCCGCTGGACGGGGATCCCGTAGGCGAGCAGCTTCGCGGGGTCCACCTCGATCTGGTACTGCTTCTCGAAGCCGCCGAGCGAGGCGATCTCCGAGACGCCGGGCACCGAGGTGAGCGCGGGCTTCACCGTCCAGTCCTGGAGGGCGCGGAGCTGGGCCAGGTTCAGAGTCCGGCTCGTGTCGGCGAGGATGTACTGCATCACCCAGCCGACCCCGGTGGCGTCGGGCCCCAGTATGGGCGTCGCGTCGTCCGGGAGCCGGTCCTTCACGCCGTTCAGGTACTCCAGCACCCGGCTGCGGGCCCAGTAGAGATCCGTGCCGTCCTTGAAGACGACGTACACCGCGGAGAGGCCGAACTGACTCATCGCGCGCACGTACTTCGCCCCGGGCACCTTCAGCAGCTCGGTGGAGAGCGGGTAGGTGACCTGGTCCTCCACGAGCTGCGGTGCCTGTCCCGGCCACTCGGTCATGACGATGACCTGCACGTCGGAGAGGTCGGGGATGGCGTCCACCGGGGTGCGGAGCATCGCCCAGGCGCCGGCCAGGATGAGGGCGGCGGTCGCCAGGAGGACGAGGAGCCGGTGGCCCACGGACCACTCGATGATTCGCCTGAGCATCGGGCTACTCCTTCCCGGCGGGCATCGCCGTCGCCTCCGTCGCCTCCGCGTCGGCCCCCGTCGCCTCCATGCCGTGCGCCCCGTCCGGGGCCGCTGCGTGCCCTCCCATCGCCCCGTCGCCCATCCCGGCCATGCTCTTCATGGCCTCGCCGATGTTGCTTTCGGAGTCGAGGAGGAACTGCGCGGAGGTCACCACGCGCTGCCCCGGTTGCAGGCCCGAGAGGACCTCGGTGTAATCGCCGGAGATCCGGCCGATCGCCACTTCCCTCGGCATCAGCCGGCCACCGCCCATGTCCATGAACACCATCGTTCGGAGCCCGGTGTCGACGATCGCCGAGCTGGGTACGGTGAGCGCGCTGCGCGTGGGGGTGGAGAAGCTCACGCGCGCGTACATCCCCGGTTTGATCCGGTCGTCGGGGTTCGGGATGGCGATCCGCGCCCTCAGGGTACGTGCTTCCTCCTGGAGGGTGGGGTAGACGTACCCGACCCGCCCGGTCACGGGACGACCGGGGAAGGCGTTCAGCTCCACGGTGGCGGGAGACCCCTCCCGGACGCCACCGGCATCCGGCTCGCGGACCTCCGCCTCCACCCACACCTCGGAGAGGTCGGCGAGGGTGTAGAGGCTCTCGCCGGCCTGCACCGCCTGCCCCTCGAGGACGTTCTTTTCGGTCACGACACCCGAGACGGGGGCGTGGAGCGTCAGGGTGCGCCGGACGTTCCCGGACCGGAGCACCTGATCGATCTGCGCCTCCGAGATGTCCCAGAGGCGGAGCCGCCGTCGCGCGGCCGCGAGGAGGTCGGGGGATCCCGCCGGGACACCGGGCACGATGCTCTCCACGAGCGAGCGGTCCAGGCGGGCGGCGAGCAGCAGTTCCTCCTGCGCGGAGATCAGCTCGGGCGAGTAGATCTCCGCCAGCGGCTGCCCGCGCCGCACCGGCTGCCCGGTGAAGTCCACGTACAGCTTCTCGATGAAGCCGCCGAACTTCGGCGCCACGCGCGCCATGCGCGTCTCGTCGAGGGTCACGATGCCCACCGTCCGCACGTCGTCGGTGAGCGTGCGCGGCTCCGCCGTCCCGAACGTGACGCCGAATTCCCGGATCTGATCGGCCGTGAGGCGGACGCTACCGTCCGAACCCATGGCCGTCGCGGCCCGATCCGGCACGTCGTGGGAGGCGGGGTGCGCGTGCGCCGGCACCTTCTCCCCGCGCACGGCGGCCCCGGCCACCGCGCCCATCCCGAGCGCCAGGGCGAGGCCCGCCCCCGCGAGTATCTGGCTCTTCTTCATCCGATGATCTCCTCGCCCACCAGGCTCTCGAGCTCCGCCACGCGCTGGGCGAAGGAGGAGAGGGCGCGGTAGTAGGCGGTTTCGTAGTCGTAGAGCTTGGCCCGGCTCTCCAGCAGGGCGAGAAAGTCCACCTTCCCCACCTGGTAGCCGGCGGTGGCGGATTCCAGCGCCGCTCTGCCCTGCGGGAGGATGGACCCGACGAGGAACGCCAGCTGCGCGCGCTCCCGTTCGGCCTCGGCGTATGCCCGCGTCACCCGGGCGCGGAGCTCGTTCGCCTGGCCCTGGCGCTCCGCTTCGAGCTCCGCGAGCCGCGCCCCGGCCTCCTCGACGCCGAGGTCCTGCCTGCTCCCCCTGTGGACGGGGAGAGACACCGAGACGGTGGCCGAGACGACGTCGCGCTCGCCGGGGCGCTGACCGTACTGCAGGGAGAGGTCGAAATCGGGGAGGTGCGCCCTGCGCGCGGTCTCCACCCGGGAGGTCTGCGCCGCGATCCTCGCGTCCTCCGCCCGGAGGGCGGGGCTCTGCCGCACCGCCCGCTCCCGGAGCTCGTCGAGCGGCGGGAGCGGCGAGCCGGCCGCGCGCGCGCCGAGCGCCGCGGAAGTGAAGCCGATCGCCCTCGGGTCCGCCGCCACGGCGGCGCGCGCGAGCCGCTCCGGTACGGCGGCGGCCGCCAGCGGGGTGTCGCTCGGACGGCCGAGAGCGGCGTTCAGGCGAGCAAGTTGCCAGCGGCGCTCCTCGGCGAGCGCGACCGCCTCCTCGGCGAGCCGGGAGGTCTCGATGCGCGCCGTCAGCACGTCCGCCTGCGCGGCCGTCCCCGCGCCGTAGCGGACGGTGGTGATGCGGGCGAAGTCGGCGAGAACCCGCTCGTTGCGTCGCACGACCTCCAACGCCCGGTCCACGTAGGCGAGCTCGTAGTACGCGTCCTCCACCTCGCGGGCGACCTCGAGTCGGGCGGCGTCGAGCCCCGCCCCGGCCGAAGCGAGCTCCTGTTCGGCGGCGCGTCGGCGCAGGGCGAGCCTTCCGGGGAACGGGAGCGTCTGCGAGACGCCGACCGTCCGCATGGTCATCATGTCGGTTCCGGCGGGGGCCGCGGCGGGTGCGTTCATCACGCCCGCCATGAGCACCGGGTCCGGGAGGGCGGCTGCCTGGCCGAGCGCGGCGCGCGCCGCTTCCACCCGGGCCGTCGCGGCACGGACGCCCGGGCTCGCGGCCAGCGCGGCGCGCACCAGCGAGTCCACGCTCGCCGCGGGCGCCGGGGGCACGGGGCTCGCCTGCGCCCACGCCGCGCCCGTCCGCGCCATCATGAGCACTCCCACGAGCGAGGGGAGCAATCGTCGGTATCTCATCGAATCCGTTCCCGGGGTCGTCGTACCGGCTCGGGCGCGCCACCCGTGCGGAGCCCTCTCCGCGGGTGGTCGTCCGGAGCCTTCGATGCGGGCCGATGGGCGCGTGCCTCGGGGGTGCGCGGATGCGACCCCGGAGCGTACGGCTCCAGCTCGACCTGTCTCAGCGATGTACGAGGGGCGCGCCGGAGGGGCTCCGGCGGCGGGGGACTACGCCCTGGGCGGGCGGAAGAAGGAGGAGGCGAGGAGGATGTGCCGCGCGTCGCCCGGGGAGGCGACGACGGCCGCACCCTCGGGTGAGGGTACGAAGGACTCCGGCGCGTGGGCCGGGATCGAGATCGTGAGGACCAGGCAGGAGCCGGGGACCGTCGTCAGCGGGCAGTGCGGTACCCCGGGAGCATCGGAACCGGTCTCCGTGCCGTGGGCCCGCTCCGCGCCTGCAGACCTCTGCATCGCCATGCCGGCGGCGCGCGCCGTCGACGCGGCCTCCATCGCCGCCGGCGGCGCGCCCATCTCCATCCCCCGCGTGCACGTCGACGCCCGGACCGCAGCCGCCATGGTCAGCGAGGGGGAGAGGAGCGCCAGCAGCGCAGCCACGAGGCGGAAGCGGGATCTCATGCTTGCACTGTACGCACCCGGGCTTCCGCGCCGTAGCGGGAATTCCTCCACGGCGCTGTGGGGAGAATCCCGCCTCGGGTCCCGACCGGCGCCGTTTGACCCCGCCGAAGAAGAGCGGTAGTTTTTACGGTCGACAAAGGCACACCCGTCGCGAGGCGGGGCCGCAAAGCCAGGAGTCTCTCGGGAGAGAGGTCGTCCGGTTGCCGAAGCTGCTGCTCCACCCCGTCCCGCGGAGGAGCGCCTGCCCAGGCGCCTCTACTCTTCCGCGGACGGGGTTTCTCCGTTCTGCGGCCCCCGCTGCCCTCCAACCGAAGCGATCATGGAAGACCGGGAAAGATCCACCGATGCTCGGGACCCGCAGCCCGTTACGGCCGAGGGGTTCTTCCGTCTGCTGGTCGAGCGGGTGCCGGACTACGGGATCATCATCCTGGACCCTCGGGGAGACGTCCTCAGCTGGAACGCTGGGGCGGAGAAGATCGAGGGATACACCGCGGAGGAGGTGCTCGGCCGGCACATCTCGCTCTTCCACACCGCCGAGGACGTGGAGCAGGGGAGCGTGCAGCGCGAGCTGGGTGTGGCGGCGGAAGAGGGGTGGTGCGAGACGGAGGGGTGGCGGGTGCGCAAGGACGGCAGGCGCTTCTGGGCCCACGTGGTCGTCACGGCGCTGCGCGACCCCGGTGGGCGGCTGGTGGGTTTCGGAAAGATCACGCGCGACCTCACCGAGCGGCGCGAGGCGGAGGAGGCGCTGCGCGAGCGGGAGCGGCGCTTCGAGTCGCTGGTCACGGCCAGCGCGCAGATCGTCTGGATCGCCGATGCCGAGGGGATGTCGCTCCCCGGGCAGGGGGACTGGGCCGCGTTCACCGGCCAGGGCGCGGAGGAGCACGGCGGGTGGGGCTGGCTCGCCGCCATCCACCCGGAAGATCGGCAGCGGGCGGCCGAAGCGTGGGCGGAGGCCCTGGAGACCCGCACCCCCTTCGAGGCGGAGTTCCGGGTCCGCCGTTTCGACGGGGAGTACCGGACCTTCACGGCACGTGGCGTACCGGTGCTCGACGACGCGGGGGTGGTGCGGGAGTGGGTCGGGACGCTCACGGACGTGACCGAGCGCAAGCGGGATCAGGAGGATCGGGAGTTCCTCGCGCGCAGCACGCGCATTCTCGCCTCCTCGCTCGACTATGAGGCCACGCTCGCGGAGACGGCGCGACTCGCGGTGACGCGCATCGCCGACTGGTGCGGCGTGGACCTCCTGGAGGAGGGGCGGGTGAAGCGCCTCGCTGCCGCGCACGCGGATCCGGCCATGGACGAGACCGCGGCGCAGCTGCTGCGTTTCCCCTTCGACCCGGACGCGCACGGGGGGACGGCGGAGGTGCTGCGCACGGGCGAGCCGCTGGTCCACCCGGAGATCCCGGACGCACTGCTGGAGCGAGTGGGCGATCCGGAGCAGCGCCGCCTCCTGGAGACGCTGGGGATGCGCTCCGCCATCGTGGTGCCGCTGGCGTGGCGGGGGGAGGTCTTCGGGGCGATCTCCCTGGTCTCCACGCGGCCGGGGCGCCGCTACGGGGCACGGGAGCTGGAGCTGGCCGGGGAGTTCGCGCAGCGGGCGGCGATGGCCATCGACAACGCCAGGCTGTTCCGCGAGGCGGTGGACGCGCGGGCCACGTCGGAGGAACAGGCGGCGGAGCTGGAGCTACAGATGGAGGAGATCGCCAACCAGGCGGCCCAGCTCGAGGAGAGCCAGCTGGAGCTGGAGACGGCGAACGATGAGCTGAGCCGCGCGAACGCGGAGCTTGCGGAGGCGGAGGCGCACTACCGCCGACTGGTGGAGACCTCCCCCTTCGGGGCCTTCGTGATCGACGTCGAGGGCCGGGTGACGGAGGTGAACCCGGCAGCCGGGCGCATTCTCGGCCGCTCGGTGGAGGCTCTCCTCGGCGTACACTTCGCGGAGTTGATCGCCCACGAGAGCGTGGCCGCCGCGAACGACGCCTTCACCCGGGTGGTCTCCGGGCGGGAGCACACGGTCGAGGTGGAGCTCTGGATCTTGCGGCCGTCGGGAGAGAGGCGGCAGGTGAACGTGGTGATCACCGCCATCCAGCAACGCGGAGAGATCACCGGGGTGCACGGGGTTTCCCGCGACGTCACGGAGGAGCGGCAGACCGAGCGGTCGCTCCGCGAGAGCGAGGCGCGGCAGCGCTTGCTCCTGCAGGCGGTGCCCGATCTGATCTTCCACGGGAACCGGGCCGGCGTCTGTCTGGACGTGCAGGCGCCGGAGGAGACGCGGGATCTCCTGCAGCCCCCGGAAGAGCTCATCGGGCGCAACGTGCGTGAGATCCTCCCGCCGGAGGTCGCGGCGACCATCCTCGAGCACACCGGACGGGCGCTGGACTCGGGTGAGGTGCAGCGCTTCGAGTACGCGTTGCAGACGCCTTCGGGTCTGCAGGAGTACGAGGCCCGCTTGCTGCCCGTCGGCTCGGACGAGGTGCTCTCCCTGGTGCGCAACGTCACCGAGCGCAGGCGAGCGGCGGAGCGGGAGCGGGCGCTCCTGGACGAGCAGGCCGTCCGGGCGCAGGCGGAAGCGGCCAGCCTGGCCAAGAGCGAGTTCCTCTCCCGCATGAGCCATGAGCTGCGCACCCCGCTGAACGCGGTGCTCGGCTTCGGGCAGCTCCTCAAGCTCGACCTGGAGCGCAAGGAGGATCAGGAGAGCGTGGAGCAGATCCTCAAGGCCGGGGAGCACCTGCTCAACCTGGTCGACGAGGTGCTCGACATCGCCCGGATCGAGGCGGGGAAGATGAGCCTCTCCGTGGAGCCGGTGCCCCTGGGGGCCCTGCTGCGTGAGAGCGTGGACCTGGTGCGGATGATGGCGGAGCAGCAGGAGGTCGGCATGAAGGTACTGGAGGGGGGCGGCCCGGAACGCTACGTGCTGGCGGACCAACAGCGCCTGAAACAGGTGCTGCTCAACCTCCTCTCCAACGCGGTGAAGTACAACCGCCGCGGAGGCACGGTGATCGTCGATTCCCGACCGGAGCCGGAGGAGCTGGTCCGTATCGAGGTACGCGACACCGGGCTGGGCATTCCGGCGGAGAAGCTCGACCGCATGTTCGTCCCGTTCGAGCGACTGGGGGCGGAGCAGAGTGGGGTGGAGGGTACCGGTCTGGGGCTGGCGCTCTCGAAGGGGCTCGTCGACGCCATGGGCGGTCGCATAGAGGTGGAGAGCACACCCGGGGAGGGAAGCCGCTTCTCGGTGGTGCTGCCCCGGGCCGCGGAGCCGACGGCCGAGGGGACGCTGCGCGCGGATCTCCCGGCGGAGTCCGCCCCGGTGGCGACGCAGACGGTCCTGACCGTCCTCTTCGTGGAGGACAACCTGGCCAACGTGCGGCTGATGGAGCGCATCCTCCAACGTCGTCCGCAGGTGCGGCTCCTGACCGCGATGCAGGGGAGCCTGGGACTGCACCTGGCCCAGCAGCACCGGCCCGATCTCATCCTCCTCGACCTGAACCTCCCCGACCTCACGGGCGACGAGGTGCTCCTGCAGCTGCGCCGCGACCCGGCGCTGTGCCATGTCCCGGTGGTGATGATCAGCGGAGACGCGATCCCCTCCAAGGTGCAGCGGCTGCTGGACCTCGGCGCGCAGCGGTACATGACGAAGCCCTTCATGGTGCAGGAGCTCCTGGACCTGCTCGACGAGGCGCTGCGGCGGAAGGCCTGAGGCGGGGGCGCGGCGACGCGGCTTGGCACCGGTACCTCTGCCTGCTACTATGCAACCTTGTCACCCGGGGCGCGGGCAGCAGGTCCACCGAGACACAAGGGGGGCGGCATGCAGCGGCGAGACTTCGTCGGGACCCTGGGCGCAGCGGCGCTCGGCATGATGTTGCCACTCACGCGGGGGAAGGCAGCGAGTCTGAAGGCGACGCCTGCGGGTGCCGCGGCCGGCACCCGCAGTAGCGGAGCCGCCCGGCTCGGTCGCATCGGTCTCGAGCTGTACACGCTCCGGAACGTGATGCCCAAGGATCCCGTCGGGACGCTCGCCGCGGTGCGGCGGATGGGCTACACGGACGTCGAGCTGCTCTGGTCGTTCGACAACTTCGGGCTCACGACGGCGCAGGTGAAGGCCGCGCTCGAGGCCAATGGGCTGCGCGCGCCCTCCGCGCACATGGATCCGGCCACGTTTCTGACCGGCTGGGAGCGGAGCCTCGAGACCGCGAAGCTGCTTGGCCACGAGTATCTCATCGTGCCGTCGCTGCCGACGGAGACCTCCCGCACCCTCGACGACTGGCGCGAGTGGGCCGACAGGTTCAACGCGGCGGGCGCGACCGCGCGGCGCGCCGGCATCTGGCTCGCCTTCCACAACGAGGCCGAGCACATGAAGCCGATCGATGGACGGATTCCCTACGACGTCTTCGTCGAGCGCCTCGACCCGTCCGTGGTGCGCCTCCAGCTCGACACCGGCAACATGCTCATCGGCGGCGGCGATCCCATGCAGTACCTGGCGAAGTATCGCGACAGGTACTGGAGCTTCCACCTGAAGGACGTCGTCGCGGACCGGTCCAGGGATACGCAGTTCGGAACCGGGATCTTCGATTTCAAGAGGTTTCTCGAGGCGGTCCCCGCGCTCGACTCGAAGCCGACCTATGTCGAGCACGAGACCGCGGTCGACGAGCTGGACGCCGCTCGCAAGGATTTCGCATATCTCCGGGATCTGGACTTCACGCCGCGGTCCGCCGGCGCACCCCCGGCGCGCTCGGGCGGAGCCGGGGCGTGAGCGCCGAGCGCCGACGCCGCGAAATCCTCGTCGCCGTGCGGGGGCGGGAGAGGGTTCCATGCAGGCACGCTCACCCGCCGGGAGCGGGTAGCGAGAACGCGAAGACGGCCCCTTCCTTCGGGAACTCGGCCCAGGTACGCCCTCCGACGGATTCGATCATCTCCCGCACGAGCGAGAGCCCCAGGCCCGAGCCCTCCTCGTCCGTTGCCGTCCCGGCGTGGGCGCGGAAGAACCGCTCGAAGAGCTTGCTCCGGGCTTCCTCCGGCACACCCAGGCCGTTGTCGCGCACGCGCACCACGAGCTCCGCCTTCCCCGCGCCCTGCCGGACCTCCCCGTCCACCTGCACCCAGTGGAGGTTCTTCGCGGGGTCGCGGTACTTCACCGCGTTGGAGATGTAGTTCGAGAGTGCCAGCTCCACGGCCGCGGCGGGGACCTCCACCCAGGGGAGCGAATCCGACAGCTCGACCTTCACGCCACGCGCCTCCGCGAAGTCCCGGAGCTGACGCTTGACCTCGGCCGCGGCATCCGGCAGGAGGGTGTTTCGCGTGACGGGGCGACCCACGTCCAGGCGCGCGAGCTCGATCAGGCCGTCGAGCGTCTCCGCCATGGCGGAAACGTTCCGCGAGGCGATGGAGAGGAATCGTTTGCGCTTCCCCTCGTCCTCGACGAACCAGTCGTCGTGCAGCATCGATAGCGCGCCGTTCGCCGCCCCGATCCGGTTCTTCAGCTCGTGCGAGACCGAGCGGCTGAAGCGACGCAGCTGCTCCTCGCGATGCTGGACGCGCTCCTCGGCCCGGCGGAGGAAGTGGTCGGTGCAGAACTGCTGGATCACCGCGATGGCCCGGAACACGCGCTGCGCGCAGGCGAGGAGCTCTCCGCGGGTGCACGGCTCGTCGATCTCGTCGGCGATCCGCGAGAGGTAGGTGAAGAGCACGCCTCCCAGGATCTCGAACTCCCGCAGGACCTGGTGCGCGGTCGAGCCCTGCTCGTGCCGTAGCTCGCCCAACTCCATCGCCTTCGCGATCACGGGCACGTCCGTCGTGATCTCCTCCACGGGGTGCTCCAGGTAGTCCGCGATCCCGTCGATCAGCAGCGGGATGTGGTCGAGCAGCTCTTCGGTGGGGAATATCTGGTTGGGAGAGAGGGCCACTCGGTCGGCGATGCGGTCCAGCCATCGGTGCACGAGCTGCTCCCGCTCGTCTCGCAGACGCTGGGCGAGAACCGAAGCGAGGGGGCAATTCGCGGGTGCGCTCATCGGGTGCTCGGTTCGTCGGAGGATTCGCTCGTTTCCCTGCATTCGCGGGCGTTTACGCGCCTGCGCCGCGAACGGCAAGGAGCAAGGAGCGTACCCTGTCGTACCCGCGCAACACGCCGCTCCGCTATGGCCTCCGCAGCTCGTCGAGCATCCGGCGGTAGGTGGCCTCGTCGATCTCGCCTCGCGCGTAGCGCTCGCGCAGGAGATCTTCCGCGCGGTCCTCGCGTGCCGCGGGGGCGGACCCGAAGCCGCCGCGTCGAGCGATCGCCCAGGCGATCCAGAGGAACGCCACGAGCACGACGAGCCAGAAGAACATCATGAACCAGCCTCCTCCCCCGCCCATGTGACCTCCGCACCAGGGGCACCACCCCTGCAGGGCGAGCGCGATCATGGTCGCTCCTCCTTCGAGGGCTGTCGATCGTGAGCTCACGCGGCGACCCCGACCCGGACCGCGCACGAGGCTCGGGCCGCGGGCCCTGAGCCCTCCTCCGCATAGCGCGCGCCCCGGCGCGGGCGACCCCGTCCTCCCCGGTGCCTGTCCGGCGCGTGTGCATGCCCTCCCGACACGGTTCACCCGGGAACGACGACGCCGCGCCGGCGGGGAAGCGCCACCGTTGAGGGTGGGGGCTCCCCCGGTCGTGGTCCGCCGGGCGAGGTCGGAGGGGGAAGCCCTCGGCAGTGGCGCGACGCGACCGCACCCGCCGGGTGCAACGCCCTACGTCGCTTCCCTACATGGGGTCCGCAGGGGCCCGGGGAGGTCAGGATGCACCAGTTCAGCTCGGCGCGTGCCAGCCGTCCGCGCGCGCTGCTCTCGGCGGGCCTCGTCGTCCTGGGTGCGGTTTCGTGTCAGCCCGTCCGTTCCTCCCCCGCCCCGAAGGAGGAGGTGAACGTGGGCTACGGGACGCAGGAGCGGGGGAAGGTCACCGGCGCGGTGCAGTCCCTCACGGCCGAAGATCTGCATAACCAGCGCTACGCGCGCGTGGAGGAGATGCTCGAGGGGCGCATCGCCGGGCTCCAGGTGATCCGGACGCCGGGTGGCGGCCTCGCGCTGCGCCTGCGCGGTGTGGCGTCGATCGTCGGCGCGACGGAGCCGCTCCTTGTGGTGGACGGAGTTCCCGTCCTGGACGCCGGCATGGCGCTGCTGTCGCTGAACCCGGACGACATCGCGCGCGTCGACGTGCTCAAGGACGCGGGCTCGGCGGCCATCTACGGCTCCCGGGGCGGGGATGGGGTGATCCTGATCACCACCAAGCGGGGCGGCCGGTAGGGCGCGCGCCGGGCCCGCGGGGCGTCGGCGGAGTCACTCGTAGCGCAGCGCCTCGATGGGATCGAGGCGCGCGGCCTTGCGGGCCGGGAAGAAGCCGAAGGCCACCCCGACGATACCCGAGAAGAGGAAGGCGCCGGCCACGGCCGGTCCGTTGACGGCGAAGCCGACGTGGAGGAGCCGGGCGGCGAGGGCGGAGCTGGCGAGCCCGAGCGCGATCCCGATGACCCCACCGGCCAGGGAGAGCGCGAGCGCCTCCGCGAGGAACTGCCGCATCACCTCGCGGCCCATGGCGCCGATGGCGAGTCGCACGCCGATCTCGCGCGTACGCTCGGTGACGGAGACGAGCATCACGTTCATGATGCCGATGCCGCCCACCAGCAGGCTGATGGCGGCGATGGCGCTCAGGAGTGCCGTGAGGATGCCGGTCACGTCCTCCACCAGGCTCGTGATCTCCTTCATGTCGTGCACGTGGAAGTCCTCCTGCTCGCCGTAAGCCACGGGGCGCCGCTCGCGGAGCAGCTGCGTGACCACGCGCTGCACCCGCGGAGTCTCCGCGCTGGTCTGGGCGGAGATGTAGATGAAGCCGACCTCGCGGTTGCCCGCGACACGGCGGTGAAAGGCGCGGATCGGCAGGAGCACGCAATCGTCCTGGTCCGCTCCCATGGGGCCCTGTCCCTTGGCCTGCAGCACGCCCACCACTCGACAGGCGAGGGAGCCGAGCCGGATGTCGGCGTCCAGCGGGTCCTGGGTCCCGAAGAGGTGCTCGCGCACCGTGGCGCCGAGGATGCACACCATCCGCCCCCCGAGCAGCTCCTCGGTGCTGAAGGCGCGCCCGGCGGAGAGCGGCCATTCGCGGATGCTCAGATAGGCGTCGTCGGTGCCGATCACCGTGGTCGTCCAGTTCTCGTTTCCGTAGATCGCCAGCATCGGCCGCACCGCCACCGGAGCGACCGCCGCCACCCCCGGTGCCTCGCGCGCGATCGCCTCCGCGTCGGCGAGTTCGAAGGGCGGCGCGCCGGTGGTGGGCCCCATCCGGCCGTGCCCACCCGGCGCGGCGACGAGCAGGTTGCGGCCGAGCGCGGAGATGCTCCCCGTCACCGTGCTGGCGGCGCCGCGCCCCAGGGTGACCAGCGCGATGACGGCGGCCACGCCGATGACGATCCCCAGCATGGTGAGCGCCGATCGCATGGCGTTGCGCCGGATCTCCCGGAGCGCGACCACGAGGACGGTCCAGGTGGTCATGACTGCGCCTCGATGCGCCCGTCGCGGAAGCGGATGGTCCGGCCGGCGTAGGCGGCCATGTCGGGGTCGTGGGTGACCATGATCACCGTGATGCCGCGCTCGTGGTTGAAGCCGGTGAGCAGCCGCATGATCTCGCGGCTGCGCTCGGTGTCGAGGTTGCCGGTGGGCTCGTCGGCGAGGAGCACCGCGGGCTCGGTGACGATGGCGCGGGCGATGGCGACGCGCTGCTGCTGCCCGATCGAGAGCTCCCCGGGAGCGTGCCCCTCCCGCCCCTCCAATCCCACCACCCGGAGCGCCTCGCGCGCGCGAGCGCGCCTCTCCCGGGCGCCCACTCCGCGGTAGAGCAGGGACAGCTCGACGTTCTCCAGCGCGGTGGTGCGCGGCAGCAGGTTGAAGCCCTGGAAGACGAAGCCGAGATAGTGGCGCCGCAGCAACGCGCGCTGGTCTCGCCCGAGCCCGCCCACCTCCACGCCGCGGAAGCGGTACGAGCCGCCGGTGGCGGTGTCGAGGCAGCCGAGAATGTGCATGCAGGTGGACTTCCCCGAGCCGCTCGGTCCCATGATGGCGACGAACTCGCTCTCCTCGATCCGCACGTCCACCCCCTGGAGCGCGTCCACGCGAGCGGCGCCGGTTCCGTACGAGCGGAAGACGCCGCGAAGCGCGATGACGGGGGGGCGCTCGGGAGCGTCGCGCGGCCGGGCGGCGACGGGGGGCGCGGGGAGCAGGTCGGTCATCGCCCGTCTCCCGAACCGATCACCAGCGGAGTGCCGGGACGCAGCGCCCCGGAGAGGATCTCCGTCACCCGGCCGTCGGTGAGCCCCGTCGTGACGATGAGCGGGGCGGGCGAGCCCTCGCGCAGGGTCCACACGCGGTGCCGGCCCGCGGGGAGGGGCTCCTGCTGCACGCCCGTCGGCGGCAGGTAGCGCAGCGCGGCATTGGGCACGAGCAGCGCTCTCTCGCGATGGTCGGTGGCGATCACCACCGTGGCGGTCATGCCGGGGCGGAGCAGGCGCTCCCGGTTGTCCACTCCGAGGACCGCCCCGTACGTGACCACGCCCTGCACGACGCGCGGGGCGTGGCGGAGCGACGCCACGCGCGCGGGAAAGCGGCGCTCGGGGTAGGCGTCGACCGAGAAGGAGGCGGGGTCGCCCGCCCGCACGCGGCCGACGTCGGCCTCGTCGACGTCGGCGTGCAGCTCCATCTTCGAGAGGTCGTCGGCGATCGTGAAGAGGACCGGGATCTGGAAGGCCGCGGCGACCGTCTGCCCGGGCTCCACGCGGCGCTCGATCACGATGCCGTTCACCGGCGAGCGGATGACGGCCCTCGCGAGGTCGGTGCGGGCGGCGTTGAGCTCCGCCCGCGCGACGGTCGCCTGCGCGCGGGCGGCCTCCACCGCGGCCTGCGCGCGTTCCGCAGCGGCCACGGCGCTCTCCAGCTCCTGCCGGGAGAGCGCACCCGCGGCCGCCAGGGCGGTCGCGCGCCTGGCCTGCCCGGTCGCCTCTACCTCGGTCGCCAGGGCCTGGGCCACCGTTGCTCTGGCGCCGCGAAGCGACGCCTCGGCCTCGGCCAGGCGCGCGCGTAGCCGCTCCGTGTCCAGCTCCGCCAGTACTTCTCCCCTGCGCACGGGGTCGTTGAAGTCCACGAGCACCCGGCGGATCGGTCCCGAGACCTCGGAGCCGACCTCCACCAGGTTCACCGGCTCGAGTGCGCCGGTCGCCGTCACGGTCACGTCCAGCGACCCGAGCCGCGCGGGCGCCGTCTCATAGTGGATCGCCGACGCCGGGCGCGTCGTTCTCCAGAGGATCGCCGCGGCCGCGACGATCGCCAGCACGAGGAGCGCGCGCAGCGCCGGCCGCCAGCGCCTCGCCCACGGCGCGGCGCCGCCCCCCGCCGGGTCGTCCGCTGCGATCCCCAGGGTCCGTGCCACCTCGGGGTCCTGCACTGTCCGGTTCATGGTCGGGTCCATATCCCCTCCCGAGCGGGAGATCGTATCGACCCGGAAGGTGGGGGCGCGGTCCGGTTACCGCAGTCGGGAGGTGTTCGCGTGGAGCGTGAGGAAAAGTGGGAGCGTCCCCACGGCGCCGCCGTGGGGA
>DASSTO010000114.1:0-17573 GCA_035707865.1 Longimicrobiaceae bacterium
CGCCGGTGGATGCCGCGCCGAGGCGGACGCGCGCGGCGGGGTAGTCGCGGTAGACGCCCAGGATGGGATTGGGCGACGCGAGCTCGCGGGCGATCTCGGCGCGGGCCGAGGGGTCCTCGAGCTCCAGGTAGTCGCGCTCGCCCGAGAGGAGGCGCAGGAGCGCGTGCTCGTACTCGGCGAGCTCCCAGACACCGAGCTCGCCGCGCACGCTCCGGTACGGGATGAGCCGCTGGTAGAGCTCGCCGATGGTGAAGCCGGTCGGCGCGGGCGCGGCGGCGCGGAGCCGGTCGTGGAGGCGGTCGACGAGGTCCACGGGGCTCAGGGCGCGGTGGTGTCCGGCGGCGCCTGCGCCAGGAGGGCGCGCACGGCGTCGGGCGCGTGCAGGAGCACCTGGTCGGCGGCGGCGCTCTGACCCGAGTCGCGGAGGGCGCGCACGAGCCCCACCCAGGCGGAGGTGTTCTCCGGATCCAGGCGGAGCGCGTCCTTGAAGCGCGCGGCCGCCTGGTCGTAGTGGCGCGTGTCGAGCATCAGGAAGCCGAGCTCGGTCACGACACCCGGGTCGTCCGGCGCGATTTCCAGCGCCTTGCGCAGCTCGGGCGCGGCGAGGTCGTACCGGTGCAGGCGGCGGTGGATTCGGGCGAGATAGAGGTGCGCCGTGAGGTCGTTCGGGTGCGCCTGCGCGTAGCGGTAGAAGTGGCTCGCGGCGTCGGCGTACGCGCCGCTGCGGAAGAGCGCCACTCCCTGCGCCATCTCGCCGCGGCCGCGTGGCACGGACCACCAGACGACCGCGGCGACGATCAGCAGGAACGCGACGCCGGCCGCCCACAGCCAGGGTCGGCGCCAGCCGCGCGGGACCGGCTCCGGGAACGGCTCCTCCGGCTGCGCGAGCGTCTCGTCCGCGGGAGCGGTGGCGGTGGGTGCGGCGGCCGGGCGGGGAGCGGGGGGTGCCTCGACGATCTCCTGCTCCAGGCGGCCGGTCACCCGCGCGGCGAGCGCCGCGTCGTCGCCCCCGTACTCGCCGCCCTGGCCGAGCCTGCGGCGTGCCTCGAAGAGCTCGTGCACGGCGGCGGCGAGCTCCATCGAGATCCGCTCGTGCTGGCGAAGCTCGGCCAGGACCTCGTCGGCGCGCAGCTCGTCGGCGTCGAGCGCGCGGAGCCGGACTTCGAACGACGCGCTCGGCAGATCGCGGAGCAGGCGGCGGAGCGAGGCATCGACCGCGGCCGCCACCTGGACCACCGCCCCGCGCGCCTCGTCGGGCGCGAGCTCACCCGCGCGAAGCGACGCTGCGACCGCTTCCACCCGGTGCAGCGGCCGCAGCGCGGACTCGTCGGCGTTTCCCGCCACCCCTCCTCCTTCCGCTCAGTCCTCGATCCGCAGGAGCCCGAGTCTGGCGCTCTCGCGCACGAACGATTCGGCGTCGTTGCAGGGAAGATCGTACCCCGTGAGCTTCCGTGCGCGCTGCGCCGCCTTGCGCATGAACCGCGGGAGCGAATCTCCCGGCTCCGCGAGCGCGTCGCGCATCTGCCGGACGATCTCCTCCCAGGTGCCGCTGAAGACCCGGCCGTCGGCCGTCCTCACGCGGTGCAGCTCGCTCGCCGCGGACGCATCGTCGCGCTCGTCGAAGTCGGCCTCGATCTCGGCGAGGAGGTGGTCGACGGGGTCGGGCTCGATCTGCAGCTCCAGCCACCGCTCGCGCCAGGGGGCCAGCGCCGGGTCGTCCTCCCGGCAGCCCTCCAGGGAGCACTTCAGGTCGATGAAGCGCCAGAGCGAGAGCGGGTCCCAGTGCTCGGAGGGCGGCACACGCTGCATCTCCCGGAGAGCGCCCTCCATGTCGCCCCGCTCGAAGAGGAGGTGCGACAGATAGATGCGCACCTCGTGCAGCGCGGGGTCGCAATGCAGGGCCTCGCGCAGCTCCTTCCGCGCGGCGGCCTCGTCGCCCAACGCGTGCAGCGCGTAGCCCAGCGCCGCCCGCACCTCGGCCGAGTCGGCGTGCACCTCGGCGAGCGCCGCCAGCCGGTCGCACGACTCGCGGTGCAGACCCTCCCGGTAGAGCGCGCGGCCGATGGCGAGCCCCAGCTCGTGATCGTCGCCGACGCCCAGCTCGTCCACCTGGTCGAAGCACCGCAGCGCCTCGTCGATGCGCCCGAACTTCAGGTGCGTCTCCCCCAGGCCCACCCAGCCGTCCTCGTGCTCCGCGTCGATCTCCAGAGCGCGGGCGAACGATCGCCGGGCCCACGCGTACTCCTCGCGCGCCAGCCGTACGTAGCCGAGGCCCACGTGCAGGTCGGGCTCGCCGGGGTAGCGGCGGAGCGCCTCGCCCAGCAGCTCCAGCGCCTGGTCGTACTCGCCGGCGTCGTAGAGCTGGTGCGCCTTCTCGTCGTATTCTTCGGAGCTGAGGAAGGAGGAACTCATGGGCCTCGTCTGGAGTGCCGTCCGTAGGCGCTGCGGGGATCCGCGGAAGTCCTGCTGAAGTATAACCGCGAGGGCCGGCCCGTATCCACCCCTGCGCCGGGCCACGATCTTGCGCCGGGCGGGGGCGCGGCGCATCTTCCCCGCCACCCGAGCCGAACCGCCCCATGTTCAACTGGTTACGCCGACGCCGTCTCAGCGACAAGGCGAGGAAGCAGCTGCTGATCATCGCCGCGCGCTCCGAGGAGGCGATCATCGAGACGCACGTCGCCAACCTCATCGACCTCCTCACCTCGCTGCGCGAGGAGGTGGACCTCGACCGCGGCCTCGAGCTCTACGCGGAGATGCTCGGCCTCGACGAGGCGACCGCCACCACGGTGACGAACCGGCTCCTCGCCCGCCTGGGCAATCCGCGCAACTCCCGCGAGGGGCGCCGCTTCCAGAACGTCTTCCGGGAGGAGCGCCGCTCCTGAGGGGCGGCCCCTTTCAGGCGCCTCCCGCGCTCTCTCCGGCCGTCTCGCCCACCGGGGCCGCGTGGGTCAGCCGCACGCGCGTCACCCGCCGGTCCTCGGTCTCCTCGACGTGCAGCACCAGCATCTGCTCCGAGCCCAGCGCTCCCACCTCGTCCCCCGGCACCGGCACGCGCCCCAGGGCGCCGAAGACGAAGCCGCCGACCGTGTCGAAGTCCTCCTCGGGTAGCGCCAGGCCGAAGCGCTCGTTCACCTCCGAGATGGAGACGCCGCCGTCGATGAGGACGTCGCCTTCCGGCGTGGCGGCGAACTCCTCCGGCTCCGCGACGTCGTACTCGTCGTTGATCTCGCCGACGATCTCCTCCAGCAGGTCCTCCATCGTCACCAGGCCGTAGGTACCGCCGAACTCGTCGAGTACGATCGCCAGGTGCACGCTGAGCTGGCGGAACTCCGCGAGGATGTCGTCGACCGGCTTGGTGTCGGGCACGAAGTACGGCTCGCGCATGATCGAGCGCACGTCGAAGCCCTCGGCGAGCCGCTGCGGGTCGGCGAGGAGCGGGATGAGGTCCTTTGCCAGGAGCACGCCGACGACCGTGTCGATCGTCCCCTCGTAGACGGGCAGCCGGGAGTGGCCCTCGGCGACGATGAGCTCGACGAGCGCCCCGAGGGCGATGTCGGTCGGGGCGCCGACGATGTCGATCCGGGGCGTCATCACCTCGCGGGCGACCGTCTCGGAGAACTCGAAGATGCCGCGGATCATCTCGCGCTCGTCCTCCTCGACCACCCCCTGCTCGTGGCCCTGGGCCACGAGGAGCCGGATCTCGTCCGGCGTGGGGAGCAGCGGCTCCAGGCCGGGGGCGACGACGCCGAGGTTGCGGGCGAGCCCGCTCACGCCCCCGGCGAGCGGCAGCGTGATCGGGCGAAGCACGAGCGCGAGGAAGGAGACCGGCGCCAGGATCAGCCGGACGGCCCACTCGGGCAGCCCGAGCACCGCGAAGAGCTTGGGGATCTGCTCGCCGAGGAGCGCGTGCGCGAGCGCCGCGACGGCGGTGGCGACCGCCACCGCGCCGGTCGCCCCGAGCGGCCCGCCGCCGAAGGCGAGCAGCGCCGCGCGCGCGACGACGAAGCCGAGCAGGAGCGTCGCGGCGCTGCTCGCCAGCTGCGCCACGAGGAGCATCTCCTCGAGCCGGCGCGGCGCGAGAATGCGGCGCGGGGTCGCCTGCTCCGGCTCAGGCAGCGCGCGCTGCCGGCTCAGGAGGAGGAATTCGGCGGTGACGAACAGGGCGTTCGCCGCCAGGAGTGCGGCGAACAGAAGGAGAGCGTGCAGTACTATGTGGGCTTCCATGGCGAGTTCTGGGGCCCCGGAGACGCCGGAGCCCCGTGCGGCAAGAATCAGGCAGCAGCGGCCTCGGTCTCGGCCGCATCCCCCTTCTCCGCCTCTTCCGCCAGATCCTCGCTCGGCACGTTGTCGATCACGGGGCGGCAGAAGCGCTGGCCGATGGTGCGAAGCTCGCCGAGCTGCTCACGCGAGAGCTCGGGGTAACGCTCGGCCATGTATTCGATGGTATCGGTCATCCACTCCTGCTGCTGCTCCTCGGTCGCACGGAGCACGCCGCAACGATGGATGTGACTGAAGAGTTCATCACGAGCCCGATCGAATTCACCTGACTTTTCTCGGTCCTGACCTCGACTCAAACAGACCTCCTCTGGCTACGGTAATCGCGGTAATCCGCAACGATTTAGATGATTTTGGACTCCACAAATATAACACTTCCGAGCCCCTGCGCCAACCGCCGCCGCCTCATCCGGCGCGCCCGGGGAGCCGCTCGGCGAGCGCCCAGGCGATGAGGGGCATCAGCAGCTCGTGCGGCCCGGTGACCTGATAGCCCCGGCCGCCGCCGGAGCGCGTGGGGCGCTCGACGACGTTGACGCGCGGCCGGTAGTGGCGCTGCATGTCCAGGTCGCAGGCGACGAAGTCGCGGGGCCGGCCCTCGTCCAGGTTACGGGCGACGGTGAGGGCCTTGAGAAAGACCTCGGGCATGACGACGGCCGAGCCGACGTTCATCACCACGCCCCCGCCGTCGAGCCCCGCCAGGCCGGCCGCGAGGCGCCGGAAGTCGCGGTGGCCGGTGTCGCCGATCGCCGCTCCGCTCGCCTGCGGGTGCTGGTGGATGATCTCCGCGCCGACGGCCGGGTGCACGGTGAAGGGGACGCCGCGCCGGTACGCCTGCAGGAGAAGGGAGAGCTCGGGGTAGGCGAGATCGTCGCGCGCGGCGAGGTCGCGGCCGAGCGACTCGCCCATCCCCCGTCCCTCCTCCATGCCGCGGCGGAAGGCGAGGTTCATGTCGCGCCCGGTCTCGTCGGCCATGCCGAAGGAGCCGTCGGCGAGCCCCGCCTCCACGTCCTCGCTGGTCCCGCCCCAGCGCGCCATCTCGTAGTCGTGGATGACGGCGGAGCCATTCGTCGCCAGGCGGCTCACCGCGCCGCGGTCCATCAGGTCCACGAGGAGCGGACCGATTCCCGTCTTGACGACGTGGCCGCCGAGCATCCAGACGACGGCGCGGCCGCGCTCGACCGCTTCGGCCACGGCGTCGACCACGCGGAGCAGCGACTCCGCCTGCAGGACGCGCGGGAGCGACTCCAGGAAGGCGGCGAAGCTGCGCTCGGACGTCGCGGCCGGCGGCACGCGCGCGAACTGCTCCGCGCGTACCTTGTTCGGCCGGGTGGCGACGGGGATGGTGCGAACCCGCGAGAGATCCAGCTCCGCGGGTAGAGCGGGCTGCGGGGGGACGTCGTCGGTCACTGTGCCGCTTCGCCCCCGGCGAGCGCGGGCGCCGGGACGGTCGTCAGCGCCTCCCCGGGCTCGTAGGACTCCAGGTACAGGTTCAGCGAGCCCACGACCGGCACCCTGCTCGACATCTGCACCATCAACCGGCGGCTGTCGTCGGTGAAGTAGACCTCGGCCCGGCCGCCCTCGCCGAAGAGCCCCGACGACCTGATGACGGGCTGCACGACGACGGTGTTGAAGGTCCCGGCCGGGACGGTCACCGTCTCCTTGCGCAGCACCTTGAGCACCACGGGGTTGCCACTCTCCTGGAAGTAGCGCGGGATCGTGTAGGTGTCACCCACGCGCAGGGGCAGCGTCCGGACGTAGTAGAGGAAGGAGACGTCGTCGAGCGGCCGGTTGGTCGGAAGCGTTCCCGTCTTCCCGTTGTCGACCTGCCGGAAGGAGAGCGACTCCGGGAAGAAGTCGAAGCGGCGATGGCGCTCGTAGTGCACTTCCTTCTGGTCCTGGCGGAACCGGCGCGAGAAGAGCCCGTGCACGTCGATCCACGACTCGAAGCGGTCGTCGACCCGGGCGAGCGGAATGCCGCCCTTCGCCTCGAGGCGCGCGTGATAGGTCGGGTGGCCCTGGACGTATTCCACTCCCAGCACGCTCATCGAGCCGTGGCCGACGGTGATGACGCCGAGCTTCACCTGGTAGACGGCCTTCTCGCCGGGCCCGTAGGGAACCGGAGCGGCCTCGACGACCGGCGGATCGCTCTGCGCGTGCAGCGGCCGGGAGAGTCCCGCGCCCGCCACGAGCGGCAGGATCGGGAGGAGAACGGCGCCGAGAAGCCGGCGCACGGAACGATGATTCATGAAAGATCCTCGTCTAACTTGCGGCGTCCGTGCTCGGGACGGAGGGCGGCGCACGCCGGGCGCGGCGCGCCACGTCCCAGAGCTGGACGAGGGTGTTCCAGGGTCGGAACCGGGTTTCACGACGGCGCCGATCGTAGCGCCTCACCACGTCGGTGCCGTCGATACGGCGCGCGTGCGGAGCGACGGCGAGCAGGAGCTCGAGGTTCGCGGCCCACCCCTCGCGCGAGAGGAGCGGCGCACCGTTTCGCGCGGCCAGCGCCCGCTTGAGGACGGAGACGCGATAGGCGCGGAAGCCCGAGAGCGGGTCGCGGCTCCCCTCGGGGAGCGGAGCGCGCCGCAGCAGCCAGGAGACCCCCCCGTGCACCCACTGCATCCGTCGCGGGACCTCGCCCTCGTGCCGCACGACGGCGCCCTCGACGACGTCCGCGCCGCCCTCCATGCGCTTCACCAGCGCGGGGATCTCCTCCGGCGCCTCGCTGAAGTCCGCCTGCAGGACGACGACGACGTCGCGCCGCGGGTGCGTGGCCCGCGCGACCGCCTCTTCCAGGAGACGCTCGATCGAGGGCGCATAGCCCTGCCGGTGCGCGTTGCGGAGCACCGTGAGCGGCAGCACGCGGGTGTAGGGGGCGAGGACGTCCTGCGTGGCGTCGGTGGACGCGTCGTCCAGCACCAGAATCTCGTAATCCCTCGGGAACTCACCCATCACCCTGCGAATCTTCCACAGCAGGAGGCCGACGGTGGCGGCCTCGTCGTATGCCGGAATGCAGATGTAGATCAAAGGGATCCCCTGGCTTCGTCGAACGATTCGGTCGGGGCCCCGGGCAGCCCGTCCGCACGAGTGATACCGGATTGCGCACCCTGCGGTTCCTCCGCCGGCCGGGTCTTCCAGCGCTTGTGGAACCAGAAGTACTGCTCGGGCGCTGCGCGCACGGCCGCCTCCAGCCGCTGCGTCCATGCCGTGGTGAGCGCCAGGACGTCCGCCGCGAGATCGCCGCTCCCGGGGGGCGTGAGCCGCTCGACGCGGATCGAGTAGCCCGCGCCGGGGACGCGCGCCGCGCGGGCGAAGAGGAGCGGGGCGCCGTATCGCAGCGCGAAGAGCGCGGGGCCGCGGTGGGTGGAGGCGAGCTGCCCGAAGAAGGGCACCCAGAGCCCGCGGCGCCCCGCGTCCTGGTCGGCGACGAGGCCGAGCGCCTTGCCGGAGGCGAGGACGCCCGGCACCTCGCGCGGAGCGTCCTTCATGTCGATCGTCCCGATGCCCAGGCGCCGGCGGGTCTCGTCCAGGCGCGCGTCGAGGAGCGGATTGCGCATGCGCTTCATCACCGCGTCGATCGGGAAGCCGAGCGACGCGGCGGTGGCGGCCGCGACCTCCCAGTTGCCCAGGTGGCCGGTGACGAGGATCATCCCGCGCCCCTCCCGGCTCGCCTCGCGCAGCTCCTCCTCGCCGTCGATCTCCACGCGGCGCAGGATCTCGGCGGGCGAGAGCTCGGCGAGCCGGAGCATCGCCACCGTCTCGCGGCCGAGGTGCGCGAAGGCGGCCCGCGTCGTCTCCTCGATCCATTCCGCCGCCGCCGTCGGGAAGGCGCGCCGGAGGTTCTCTCGCACCACCTCGCGCCGGATGCCGAGCGGGCTGCGGACGAGGTTGCCCAGCGCCTGCCCGAGCCGCTCGGCGCCCCGCTCGGGCAGGCGGCCGATGCCCAGCTCGGCGCCGCGCGCGAGGGCGTACTCCGCGCGGTCCTTCCAGTCCGGTGCTCGCCTCATCGCCCGGCGGCGTCCACCGGCGGCGGCCCGCCGCTCCAGCTCCGGATCATCTCGGCGCTCTTCCGGTACGCGCCGTCCTGCACACGGCCCCACCACCCACGATTCGCCAGGTACCACGCGACCGTCTCCTGGAGCCCCGCCTCGAAGTCGCGCGAGGGCCGCCAGCCGAGCTCCGCCTCGGATTTGCGGAAGTCGATCGCATAGCGGCGGTCGTGACCGGGCCGGTCGGCGACGAACTCGATCTGCGCCTCCGACGCCCCCACCGCGCGCACGAGCGCGCGCACCACATCCAGGTTCCGGCGCTCGCTCGCCCCGCCGAAGTTGTAGACCTCACCCGCCCGGCCCCGCTCCAGCACCGCCAGTACCCCGCGGCAGTGGTCGTCCACGTGGATCCAGTCACGGACGTTCTCGCCGCGGCCGTAGACGGGCAGCTTCGCCCCCGCCAGCGCGTTGACGATCGTCAGGGGGATGAGCTTCTCCGGGAACTGGTAGGGCCCGTAGTTGTTCGAGCAGCGGGTGACGACGACGTCCAGCCCGTGCGTGCGGTGGTAGGCGAGCGCAAGGTGGTCGGCGGCGGCCTTGCTCGCGCTGTAGGGCGAGGAGGGCGCGAGCGGCGTCGACTCGGTGAACGGCGCGTCTTCCGGACCGAGATCGCCGTAGACCTCGTCGGTCGAGACCTGGACGAAGCGCCGCACCCGGCCGCGGCGCGCGGCGTCGAGCAGAACCTGCGTCCCCATCACGTTGGCGCGGACGAACGGCGCGCTGCTCTGGATGGAGCGGTCGACGTGGCTCTCGGCGGCGAAGTTCACCACCGCGTCGAAACGCCGACCGCCCAGGAGCGCCGCGATCGCCGGCTCGTCCGCGATGTCGCAGCGCACGAAGCGGTAGCGGCCCGCGGCCTCCGCGGCGGGCGCCACGTCGGTGAGGCTCTCGGGGTTGGCGGCGTAGGTGAGGGCGTCGACGTTCCACAGCTCCCACTCCGGCCGCTCGCGCAGGACGAGCCGCACGAAGTTGCCGCCGATGAAGCCCATCCCGCCGGTGACCAGGATCCGTACCATGACTCCGTTCTCGGCTCGGTGACGAGTTCAGCGTGGATATCGGGCGCGGGCGCGCTCGACTCGCTCCAGTACGTCGGCGACGGTGATCCGCTCCATGCGCCCGAGCTTCGGGTCGAAGCGCGACGCGTCCGGCGCCTCCCCGGGGTCCGTGTAGGCGTCGACCCAGAGGTCCTCGAACTTCCGGTACGGCCCCACGCGCCAGGGGTTGGTGTGGCCGTAGAGGCCGACGACGGGCACGTCGAGGGCGCGGGCGATGTGCACCGGCCCCGTGTCCGGCGCGACGACGAGGTCGCTGCCCTCCAGGAGCCAGACCAGCCGGCGGATGCCGTCGCCGAGCGCCCAGACGGGCTCGATCGACGCGTGCTCCGAGATCTCGCGCGCGATGCGCGTCTCGCGCTCGCCGGGCCCGCCGACGAGCATCACCCGGTAGCCGAAGTCGCTCGCCAGCGCGTCCGCGACCTCGGCGAAGCGCCGGGCGCTCCAGTCCTTCCTCGCGTTGGCCGTCGCCGGCACGAGCGTGGCGATCGGCCGGTCGGCGAGCGGCGCGAAGAACGCCGCCTGCTCCGCGCGCTCCTCGTGGGTGATCGGGATGTTCCACTCCAGCGCGGGGTCGCCGAGGCCCAGGTGGGCGAGGAACTCCAGGAACATCTCCTGGGTGTGCGCCCGGGGCCGCGCGCCGAGGTGATGGTTGGCCGCGAACCACACGCCGTCGCGGCTCCGGCCCCAGTCGAAGCCCAGCCGGTGCGGCGCACCCGAGAGCAGCGTGGGCCAGACGCTCTTGAAATAGTAGTTGAGGTTGAGCGTCAGGTCGAAGCGCTTCCCCCGCAGCTTCTCGCGCAGCTCCCGCACGCCGCGCCGGCCCTTCTTCTTCTCGAAGACGATCACCTCGTCGACGGCGGGATGGTGGCGAAGCACCCCGGAGGGCATCGGCTCCACGACCCAGGTGACGTGCCGGCCGGGGTCGTGGCGCTTCAGGGCGTTCACCACCGGCAGCCCGTGGACGACGTCGCCGAGCCCCGAGAGGAGGACGACGCACACCCGGTCGGCGGGGTAGCGGAGCGCGCCGCTCATCGCCTCCCCGCGCGGGAGCGGAGCACGTCCTCGAAGAGTGCCTCGTGGCGGTCGAGCATGCGCTCGAGGGAGAAGTCCCGCTCCGCCCGCGCCCGCCCCGCCGCCCCCATCCGCTCCCGCAGCCCGGCGTCGCCGCCGAGCTCGATCATCGCCTCCGCGAGCGCGGCGGGGTCCTTCGGGGGCACGAGCACTCCCTCCACGCGCTCGTCCACCAGCTCGGGGATGCTGCTCGCCCGCGCGCCGATCACCGCGGTCCCGACCGCCATCGCCTCCACGACCACCAGCCCGAAGCCCTCGTAGTGCGACGGCGCCACCAGGACGTCCATCGCCGCCATCACCGACGGGACGTCGTCGCGGAAGCCGAGCCACCGGACGTTGGGCGCACCCTCCAGCCAGCCGCGGAACTCCTGCTCCATCGCCCCCCACCCCACGATCGCGAGGTGCGCGCGCGGGAGCGCCTCGGCCACCCGCCGCCACGCGCCGGCGAGCTCCCGGATCCCCTTTCGCTCCTCCCATCGCCCCACGAAGCCGAAGAGCACCGCGCCGTCGGGCAGACCCAGCTCGGCGGGTGCGGCGCTCCGCAGCGCCTCCAGGTCCACGCCGTTGGGAATCACCACGACCTCCTCCGGCCGCACCCAGGCGGCGGAGCGCAGCACCGTCCCCCGCGTCGCCTCGGAATTCACGACGTGGCGGGCCGGTACCCACCCGTAGACCAGCCGGTGCAGCGGAGAGTTCGGGTAGGGCTCGTCGATCTCCTGACGGTAGACGACGGGGATCCCCTTGAGCCGGGCCGCAACGCCCGTCCAGCGCGGGTCCTTGACGGTGTTGGCGAGGACGATCTCCGCGCGGTGGCGGTCGAGCGCGCGGGCGCAGCGCCAGACGGTGCGGGGGTGGAGATCGCCGCCGCCGAGGATCGGCTCGCACGGCACCTCGCTCGCGAGCGTCCGGTGCAGGGGCGAGTCACGGCGGCAGAAGAGGACGACGTCGTGCCCCCGGCGGCCGAGGCCGCGCGCGAGCAGCTCGGCCATCCGCTCGAGGCCGCCCCAGTTCCTCGACCCGCAGCTGACGACGACCCTCATCGCCCGCAGGACTCCGCCCCGACGGCCGCCGGCCGGCGCAGGAGCGGGAGGGCCGCGGAGACGACGTCCTCGGGGCGGACCTCCGCGAGACAGGCACGGTGCGCGCATCGCCCGCACTCCAGGTCGCAGCCGCCCGGGGGCGGGCGCTCGACGAAGCGGTGCGGAGAGCCCCCGCTCGTGTCCGTCCATACGGCACCGGCGGTCCAGCGCGCGACGGTGAAGGTGGGCACCCCGGCGGCGACCGCGACGTGCTTGGGACCGCCGTCGTTCCCGAGCCACAGCGCGCACCTCGCGTAGAGCGCGGCGAGGCCGCGAACGGTCGCCGGCTCGCAGTCCCACACCGCCCCGCTCCCCGCGGCCACCGCCTCCGCCTGCGCGCGCTCCCCCGGACCGCTCGTCACCAGGACCGGGAGCCCGGCGCGGCGAAGCTCCGCCACGACCGCGGCCCAGCGATCGAGCCCCCACTGCTTGTAATCGACGCGCGCAACCGGCGAGACCGCCACGACCGGCGCGTCGATCGGCAGGCCCGCGCGCGCCCAGACATCGGCCGCGCGCTGCCGCTCCTCCGGCCCGATCGAGATCTCCAGCGACACGTCCGCGGCGGCCGGGTCGATTCCGAGCGGAGCGAGCAGCGCCAGCTTCTGGCGCGCCATGTAGACGTCGTCGCCGGAACGCGCAAGCACGTCGGTGTAGAGGTGGCGCCAGGGCCCCCGACTCGAAACACCGATCCTGCGCCGCGCGCCGGTGAGCCACGCCAGCTGCGTCGTCGAGGGGGTCGAGCGGAAGTCCACCACGGTGTCGTAGCGCCCTCGCAGCGACCACCCGAGCGAGAGGGCGTTGCGCCCCCGCGGCCACTCGATCACCGAGTCCAGGTGCGGGTTGCCGCGCAGCGCGTCCGCCCCGGGCGGCTCGGTCACGAAGTCGATGCGCGCGCTCGGGTACGCCCGGCGAAGCGCGCGGACGGACGGCGTGCAGAGGAGCACGTCGCCCATGAAGCGCGGCTGGACGAGCAGGAAACGCTCCACCGCCGGGGTGCGCTCAGGCGCCGAAGAAGGCGCGGATGGATTCCACGACGTAGGCCCGCTCGTCGGCCGTCAGCTCCGGGAAGACCGGAAGCGAGAGAACCTCCTTCGCCGCCGCTTCGGAGACCGGGAAGTCGCCCTCGCCGTAGCCGAGATGGGCGAAGCACTCCTGCAGGTGGAGCGGCAGCGGGTAATAGACGTTGCTCCCCACCCCGCGCTCCTTGAGGAACGCCATCAGCGCGTCGCGCCGCCCGTCGAGAACCCGGATGGTGTACTGGTTGACGATCGACTCGTTCTCCGGGCGGACCACCGGGGTGACGACCCCGTCCACCCCGGCCAGACCGCGGTCGTAGTAGCCGGCGTTCTCGCGCCTCGCCTCGCTCCAGGCGCTCAGGTACGGGAGCTTGACGGACAGCACGGCCGCCTGCAGGGCGTCGAGCCGCGAGTTGTAGCCCACCTCCTCGTGGTGGTACATCTGCCGCCCGCCGTGCACGCGCAGCTTCCGCAGCCGCTCCGCCGTCGCGTCGTCGTTCGTCACCACCATCCCGGCGTCGCCGAAGGCGCCCAGGTTCTTCGTAGGGAAGAACGAGAAGGCGCACGCGTCGCCGAGGCTGCCGGTGGTGATCCACTCGCCGCTCGGCAGCCGCTGGCGCGCGCCGATGGCCTGGGCCGCGTCCTCGATGATCGCCACGCCGCGCCGGCCGCCCAGCGCGCGGAAGGCCCGCATGTCGGCCATCTGCCCGAAGAGGTGCACGGGCATCACGGCGCGCGTCCGCTCGGTGACCGCGGCCTCCGCCTTCGCCGGGTCCAGGTTGAACGTGTCCGGCTCGATGTCCACGAAGACGGGCCGCGCGCCGACGTTGTGGATCGCGCCCGCCGTGGCGAAGAAGGTGAACGGCGTCGTCACCACCTCGTCTCCCGGCTTCACGTCGAGCGCGCGCAGGGAGAGCAGCAGCGCGTCGGTGCCGCTCGCGCAGCCCACGGCGTGCTCCACTCCGAGCGTCTCCGCCACCTGCGCCTCGAACCGGTCCACGACCGGCCCCAGGATGAAGCGCTGGTCGCGCACCACGCCCTCGATCGCCCCGCTCACCTCGCCGGCGATCGTCTCGTACTGTCTCGTCAGGTCCAGAAGGGGAACGTTCATCTTCGGATTTCGGCTCGATCGGTAGAATGCGGTGGATTCAGTTACGAGTTACGAAGTACGAGTGACGAGTTGACAGCTACGAGTGGCGAACACCCCAACTCGTAACTCGTAACTCGTAACTCGTAACTCGTAACTCATAACTCGTAACCCACGGTTTCCTCCCCGAACTGCAGCTGGTGGAGGCGTCGATAGGTGCCGTCGTGCGCGAGGAGGTCGGCGTGGGTGCCCCGCTCCACGATGCGGCCTGCCTCGAGGACCAGGATCTGGTCGGCGCGCCGGACGGTGGAGAGGCGGTGGGCGATGACGAGCACCGTGCGGTCCTGCATCACCTCGTCGATCGCCTGCTGCACCAGCCGCTCGCTCTCGGTGTCGAGCGCGCTGGTGGCCTCGTCCAGGACCAGGACGGGCGGGTTGCGGAAGAGCGCCCGTGCGATGGCGATCCGCTGGCGCTGCCCGCCCGAGAGCCGCGCGCCGCGCTCCCCGAGCACCGTATCGTACCCGTGCGGCAGCGCCTCGATGAACTCGTGCGCGTTCGCCGTCCGCGCCGCCTCCTCGATCTGCTCCTGCGAGGGGCTCGCGCAGCCGTAGGCGATGTTGGCGCGCACGGTGTCGTGGAAGAGGATCGTCTCCTGGGTCACGATGCCGAGCAGCCCGCGCAGGTCGGCGAGCTTCAGCTCGCGCAGGTCCACCCCGTCGAGGGTGATGCGGCCCGCCGTGGGGTCGTGGAAGCGCGGCACCAGGTCGGCGAGGGTGCTCTTCCCCGCCCCGCTCGGGCCCACCAGCGCCACGACCTCGCCCGGCCGGATGGTCATCTCCACGTCGCGCAGCACCGGCTCGCCCGGGTCGTAGGCGAAGGAGACGTCGTGGAACCGGATGGCCTCACGGAAGCCGGTGACCGGGTGCGCGCCCGGGCGGTCCACGACCTCGATGGGCGTGTCCAGGATCTCGAAGGTGCGCTCCGCCGCGCCAAGCCCCGGCTGCACCTGCGAGGGGTACTGGCCCAGCACCTTGGCGGGCGCCATCAGCTTCATCGCGAAGGTGAGCGTGAGCAGGAAGGCCGGAGCGCTGAGGGAGCGCTCCTCCAGCACCAGGTAGCTCCCGAACCAGAGGAGCGCGAGGATGGCCGCGGCGATCACCATCTCGGTCGCGGGCGGGAAGAACTGCCGCCAGCGCTCGTTCCGCACGAAGGCCTTGTAATGGCCGCGCGTGAGCTCCTGGAAGCGCCGCACCTCCCACTCCTCCGCCGCGCTCGCCTTCACCAGGCGGATCCCCGAGACCGTCTCCTGGATCTGCGAGGCCAGCTCACCCACGGCGTCGAGCACCTTCAGCACCCCCGCGCGCAGCCGCCCGCGCAGCTTGGCCCAGAGCCCGAGGATGGGCGGCAACGCCAGGATGGCCACCAGCGTCAGCTTCCACGACAGCGCGAACATCAACGCCAGGAAGAAGACCACCTGGATGGCGGCGGAGAGCGCCTTGGCGAGGTTCTCCGTCACCAGCAGCCTGATCTCGTCCACGTCCACCGTCACGCGCGAGATCAGTTGCCCGGTGCGCGTCTTCTGGAAGTAGGGGAAGCCGAGTCGGATGAGGTGCCGGTAGATGCCGTCGCGCATGTCGCGCGTCACCCGACCCTGGACCACCGCCACCGCGTACTGCTGGAGGTACAGCGCCGCGTTCTTCACGAAGAAGACGGCGAAGAGCAGCAGCACCACGTTCCTCAGTGCCGTCAGCGGCGAGCTGTTCTGCACCAGGCTCCCCACCGACCACTCCAGGACGCGGTGCACCACGCCGTTGCCGCCGCCGAGCAGGTCGGACCCGGCCGGCATGGCGGCGCTCCCCTTGAAGAGGAGCGCGAGGAAGGGGATCAGCAGAGTGAAGCTGAAGGCGTCCAGGGCCGCGTAGAAGACCATCGCGACGATGGAGCCGGCGAAGATCCAGGCGTGTGGCTTCAGATACCCGAGGAGCCGCAGGTAGAGCTTCATCGCGGCGTCAGCAGGGCGACGGGCAGGATCATCTCCTCCGGACTGATGCCACCGTGCAGGAAGCTGCCGCGGTAGCGCGCCTGGTACTGGCGCAGTTTCGTCGGGTAGACGAAGAAGGCGTCGTCCATGCCGATCAGGTAGTTCTTGTTGAAGCGCCCGCGCGGGAAGCGGAGCACGCGCTCGTCGTTGACCGCGAAGACGGAGGTCTCGTCCTCGGCGCGCAGGTCCTCTCCGAACTTGTAGCGCAGGTTCTGTGTCGTGTCGCGCTTGGCGAAGACCGTCACGGGCCGGTGGCAGTGGATGGAGCCGTGGTCGGTCGTCACGAGCACGGGCACCCCCTGGCGGATCGCCTCGCGGATGGCGACGAGGGCCTCGGAGCGCTCGAACCACTGCCGCGAGAGCGCGCGCAGCGCCTCGTTGTCGCGCGCCACCTCGAGGAGGATCGTCGACTCCGAGCGGCCGTGCGTCAGCAGGTCCACGAAGTTGAAGACCAGCGCCGTCACCCCCGGCTGCGCGTAGTAGCCCGGCAGCCGTCGCAGCGCCTGCTCACCCTCGCCGGCGTTGAAGACCTTCTCGTAGTGGACGTGGAGCGAGGGGTCCGCCAGGCGGTGGATCTGGTCGGCGAAGAGCTGGTCCTCGAAGCCGTTGAGCCCGCCCTCGCCCTCCCGCTCCCACCAGCCGGGGTTGCCCTCCGCGATCTCGTCCGGGAAGAGCCCCGAGAAGATGGCGTTGCGCGAATAGGGCGTGGCGGAGGGCAGGATCGAGTAGTAGAGCGCCTCCTCCACCTCGGCGAACTGCGAGAGCAACGGCACGAGCGTGCGCCACTGGTCGAGCCGCAGGCAGTCGATGATCACGAAGAGGACGTGGCGCTCCGGGCTCAGCATCGGCAGCAGGAACTGCTGCACGAGGTCGGTCGAGAGCGGCGGCCGGTTGGAGGCGCCGTTCGCCCACGTCCCGTAGCGCTCGACGACGAAGCGGCCGAACTCGCGGCGCAGGTCGTCGAGCAGGGTGTCGAGCGACGCGAGCAGCGCGATCTCTCCCGCCTCGCGCAGCCGCAGCTCCCAGTCGACGAGCTCGGAGTAGACCTCCGCCCACGCCCGCCAGTCGCGCTCGGAGCCGAGGCCCAGGTTCAGCTCGCGGAAGCGCGCCGCGAACTCCCGCGCCACGTGCTGCTGCTGGATGCTCTCGCCCTCCAGCAGCCGGGTGACGATCGAGAGCACCTGCCGCGGCGAGGTGGGCTTGATCAGGTACTCCGCCACCCGGCGGCCGATCGCCTCGGTCATCGTGCGGTCCTCCTCGCTCTTCGTCACCATCACCACCGGCACGAGCGGGTCGAAGCGCCGCAGCTCGTCGAAGACCTCCATCCCCGAGCGCCCCGGCATCTGCTCGTCGAGCAGCACGAGGTCGTAGGGGTTGAGGCGGATCAGCTCGAGAGCGTCGTCGCCGTTCGCCACCGCGTCCACGTGGTATCCCCGCCCCTGCACGAAAAGCAGGTGCGGGCGCAGGAGATCGATCTCGTCATCGACCCAGAGCAGACGCTTGGAAGGAGCTGCCATAGACCCGAAAATCTAGACGTGACAAGGAGATTCGTCAATTGGCCCCGCCCCTCCCCGCCGCCCCGGCTATCGGCGATCGGTCAACGGACGAGCGATCGCGGACGACCATCGTCCCGCACCTGGCACCCGGGACTCCGCGCTCGTACCTTCCCGCATGCCCCTCGCCCGCCTCCTCTCCGACCCCGCGCTGCGCGGCTTCGTGCTCGTGGAGCGCGGGCGCGCGCGGGGGCTGGTGCTGCGCCGGCTGCAGGCGGAAGCGGATAGGCTGGGGCTCGCGGGTCGTCCGGACGGCGCGGGAGCGGTGGTGGAGGGAGGGCGCGCGCCGCACCCGCTCGTCGAGCTGGCGGACGGCACGCGGGCGGTGGTGCGACGCTACCGCCGCGGC
>DASSTO010000115.1:0-27311 GCA_035707865.1 Longimicrobiaceae bacterium
GCCGGCCGGGTCCGGGTCAGCTCCGAGATCGGGGCGCTGCGGGCGGTGCTGTGCCACACACCGGGCCCGGAGTTGCTCGCGGTCACGCCCACCAACCGCGAGCAGTTTCTCTACGACGACATCGTCGACCTGGAGCAGGCGCGGCGGGAGCACCATCGCTTCCGCGCCATCCTCTCGCGCTTCGCGGAGGTCCTGGAGGTCCGCGAGCTGCTCGCCGAGATCATCGACGAGCCGGAGGTGCGGCGTTTCCTGCTGGAACGGGTGATGGCCGTCTCCTCGTCGGGGCCGCTGGTGGGCGAGCTGGTGGAGATGCCGGCGGAACGCCTCATCTCGATCTTCATCGAGGGGAAGGAGGCGCCACGCGGCCCGATCTCGGAGCTGCTGCAGAAGGTGGGCTACGAGCTGCCGCCGCTGCCCAACCTCTTCTTCACCCGCGACGCGGCGATGGTCGTCAACGACGGCGTGATCATCGGCGCCATGAAGTACGCCGTGCGGTGGACGGAGGAGCTGCTGATGAAGGCGCTCTTCCAGTACCACCCGCTCCTCGGGAACGGTGGCTTCATCTACGACGGCTCCGAGGAACACCGTAGCGACTACACCATCGAGGGCGGCGACGTCCTCATCCTGCGGCCCGACGTGGCGGCGCTGGGGCTCTCGGAGCGCTCGAGCCCGGCGGCGATCGAGTCGCTGGCGCAGGGCCTGCGCGAGCGCGCGGGCGTCGAGGACGTGCTGATCGTCGTCCTCCCCTCGGAGAGCCCCGCCATTCACCTGGACATGATCCTCACCATGGTGGACCGCGAGCACTGCGTGGTCTACCCGCCGTACTTCCTGGGGCCCGGCCGTCTGCCGGTGCTGCACGTTCGCGCGGGCTCGGGCGTTCGCGAGCACGCGGACCTCTTCTCCGCGCTGGAGGAGGTGGGTCTGCCGCTGGAGCCGGTCCGTTGCGGGGGCGGGCACCCGACGATCCAGGAGCGGGAGCAGTGGGCGAGCGGGTGCAACTTCGTGGCGGTGCGCCCGGGCCTCGTGCTGGGCTACACACGGAACGAGAGCACGCTCCAGGAGCTCGAGCGCGTCGCGGGGTACAGGGTGATCGAGGCGATCGACTTCCTGACCGGCGACGTCGAGGTCCAGGAGGACGAGAACGCGGTGATCGCCTTCGAAGGCGCCGAGCTGGTGCGGGGTGGGGGGGGTGGCCGGTGCATGACGCTACCCGTGCGAAGGGACGAAGTCTGGTGAGCGAGCGAGAGACGGCCCCGGCATCCGGGCTGGAGATGCGGCGGACGGGCGGGCTGACGGAGCGTGCGCTCCGGGCGCTCGCGGAGGGCCCGCTTCCGACGACCACGGTCGCGCGGGCGGTGCTCGGGATCGAGGGCGGAGCCGGCGCGGCGGCCGCGGCGGTCTTCGCGCTGCTCGGCGCCGATTCGCGCTTCGCGGTGGACGCGACCGGCGTCTGGTCTCTGACCGGGCAGCCCGTGGAGCGACCGGCGCCGACGCTGCGCGACGAGGACTGGGTGGTGGTGGACGTGGAGACGACGGGTGGCTCTCCCCACGCCGGCCATCGAGTCACGGAGGTGGCGGCGGTGTGGGTGCGGGGGGTGGAGGTGGTGCGCACCTGGTCGACGCTCGTGAACCCGGAGCGCCGCATCCCGGGGATGATCACGTCGCTCACCGGCATCAACGACGCGATGGTGCGCGACGCGCCGCGTTTCCGCGACATCGCGCCGGAGCTCTCCGAGGTGCTCCGCGGCCGGGTCTTCGTCGCCCACAACGCCGCCTTCGACTGGCGCTTCGTCCAGGCGGAGATGGAGAGGGCGATGGGCTCACAGATGGCGGGACGGCAGCTCTGCACCGTTCGACTCGCGCGGAAGCTCCTCCCCCAGCTGCCCTCCCGCTCGCTCGACGGCCTGGCGGAGTACTTCGGTCTCGACATCGAGGCCAGGCACCGCGCGCTCGACGACGCGGTCGCTACCGCGAAGGTGCTCGGGCGCTTCTGCGAGATGCTCGAGGAGCGCGAGGTCGTGGACTGGGCCGGCGTGCAGGCGCTCCTGCGGCAGCGCGCGCCACGCAGGAAGCGTCGCGCGACGCCGAAGTCGATGGACTCCGCATGACGAGGCGAGCCTTCCCGGCGCACGCGGACGAGATGCCGCTCGTGCGCTCGCGCGACCTCGGCGACTTCCGGATCCACACCATCGCCGCGGGCTTGCTGTGGCTCGACGGCGGCGCCATGTTCGGGGTGGTGCCGAAGCCGCTCTGGGAGCGCCGCATCCCGGCCGACGAGCGCAACCGCATCCCGCTCGCGATGCGCTGCCTGCTCGTCGAGACGCGCGATGAGCTGGTGCTCGTCGAGACGGGTCTGGGAAACAAGGAAAGCGAGAAGTTCATCGCGATCTACGGCGTCGAGACGATGCCGCCCCCCGGCTCCGACGCCCCCGACCGGCTGCAGGCGGGCGTGCGGGCGGCGGGCTTCTCACCCGAGGACGTCTCCGTGGTCGTCAACACGCACCTGCACTTCGACCACGCGGGCGGCAACACCTACCGCGACGCCGACGGGCAGCTGCGGCTCGCCTTCCCGGGGGCGCGCCACTTCGTGCAGCGCGGCGAATGGGACTACGCGCACCACACGAACGAGCGCACGCAGGCGAGCTATCTGCCGTACAACTACGACCCCGTGCACGAGGCGGGGCGGCAGGAGCTCCTCGACGGCGAGGGGGACGTGGTGCCCGGCATCTCGGTGATCCCGACGCCCGGCCACACGCCGCACCACCAGTCGGTGCTCGTGCGTTCGGGCGGGGAGACGGCGTGCTTCCTTGCGGACGTAGTGCCCACGATGGCCCACCTCCCGCTGCCGTGGATCATGGGCTACGACGTCGAGCCGCTCGTCACGCTCGAGTCGAAGCGCGCGCTTCTGCCGCGCGCCGCCGCCGAGCGCTGGCTCCTCGTCTCCGCCCACGATCCGGTGGTGCCCTGGGGCTATCTCGCGGCCGAGGGGAAGGACTTCGTGTTGCACGAGGACGCTTCGGACCTGCCCGGCTATGGACCCGCCTGAGGGGAGAGGAACGATGCCGAACCGCGACGTCGCCACCACGCCGGTCATCGTCAGCGCCGTGCGCACGCCCATCGGACGCTATCTCGGCGCTCTCGCGCCGCTCTCGGCCACCGACCTGGGCGCCGTCGCCGTCCGCGCGGCCGTCGAGCGAGCGGGGCTGGCCGTGGACGCCGTCGAGGAGGTGATCCTCGGCAACGTGCTGCAGGGCGGGGAGGGGCAGGCGCCCGCGCGCCAGGCGGCGCTGAAGGGCGGCATCCCGGCGAGCGTCTCGGCGCTCACCGTCAACAAGGTCTGCGGCTCGGGCCTCAAGGCGGTGATGCTCGCGGCGCAGGCGATCCGGGCGGGCGACCGCCGGGTCGTGGTGGCGGGCGGGATGGAGTCGATGTCGAACGCTCCCTACTACCTCTACGGCATCCGGCAGGGGGTGAAGTTCGGCGATCAAACGCTCGTCGACGGGCTCATCAAGGACGGCCTGTGGTGCGCCTCCTGCGACGTCCACATGGGCGGGCACGCGGAGTACACGGCGCAGAAGGCGGGCATCACGCGCGAGCAGCAGGACGGGTTCGCGCTGGGCTCGCACCGGAAGGCCGTCGCCGCGCAGGAGGCCGGGAGGTTCCGCGACGAGATCGTCCCCGTCGAGGTACCCGGCCGCAAGGGTCCGACGGTGGTGGACACCGACGAGGGCCCGCGCGCGGACACGTCGATGGAGGTGCTGACGAGGCTGAAGCCCGCCTTCGCCGCCGCGGCGCCCGAAGGGGTCGACGAGCTGAGCGTCACGGCGGGCAACGCCTCCTCCATGAACGACGGCGCCTCTGCGCTGGTGGTGGTCTCGGAAGAGTACGCGAGGGAGCACGGGCTGGACGTCCTGGCGCGCATCACCGGCTACGCCACGGGCGCCGTGGAGCCGCGCGAGCTCTTCTTCGCGCCGATCACCGCCGTGCGCAACCTGATGCGCAGGACGGGCACGACGATCGGCGACTACGACCTCATCGAGGCGAACGAGGCCTTCGCCTCGCAGGCACTCGCCGACGGCGCGGCGCTGGGGTGGGACTGGGATCGCGTGAACGTGAACGGTGGCGCCATCGCCCTGGGCCACCCCATCGGGGCGAGCGGCGCGCGCGTGCTGACGACGCTGCTGCACGCCATGCGCGACCGGGGCGCGCACACCGGCCTCGCCACCCTCTGCCTGGGCGGCGGCGACGCCGTCGCGCTCTCGGTAGCCCGAGAATTATGAATTGTGAACGTTGAACGGGTGCTTCGATGCTTGTGGGCGCATCCAGCCGACGTTCAGGATCCACGGTTCGTAATTCAAAATTCACAATTCAACATTCAAGATTCGTATGCCTACGCTTCGCGGTATGCTGCTGGACCGGACTCAGGCCGGAGTCGCGCCCTCGCGCGGTGCGCGCCGGGCGATCGGGGTGGGGATCTTCGCGGTGGCGACGGCGCTCGCCGCGCACGTCTCGGTGCCGGTGCCGGGGACGGTGGTGCCCTTCACCTTCCAGCCGCTGGTGGTGCTGCTCGCCGGAGCGCTGCTCGGTGCGCGCTTCGGCGCGGCGAGCCAGATCCTCTATCTGGCGGCGGGCGTGGCGGGGATGCCGGTCTTCGTCGCCGGCGGCGGCGCGGCCTACCTGCTCGGCCCCACGGGCGGCTACCTGATCGCCTACCCGCTGGCTGCCTTCGTCGTGGGTGCGCTGATGGGCCGGGGCGCGCTCCGCGCCCTCGGCGCGCTGCTCGCCGGCCTGGCGGTCATCTACGCCGGGGGCCTCTCCTGGCTCGCCGTCCTCGGCGGTGATGCGGGCGCCGTGGCGCTCGGGCTGAGCCCCTTCCTCGTGGCGGACCTGGTGAAGGTCTTCCTCGCGGTCCTGGTCGTCGATCGGCTGCGTACCCGCTCGCTCGACCTCTTCATCCGCTGAGACCGCGGCGACGGGAGGCCGCGTGCTCGGGCGCGCCTGGCTCTTCAACGATGGGAAGCTGCGGGCGGGGTGGCGGATCGTCCTCTACCTCGCCCTCTTCCTCCTCCTCTCGCTCGCCGGGCGGTTCACCGCCAGTCTGACGCCGCGCGACCCGCTCGGCTGGGTGGGCCTCGCGGTGGGTGTGGCGGCGGCGCTCGTGCCGGGTTGGCTGCTCCTGATCCGCCTGGACGGACGCGCCCCCGGTGCGCTCGGCTTCGCCTTTTCGCGGGTGGCGCCCCGTGAGGTGCTCGCGGGCATCGGGGTCGGCGGGGCACTGATCGGCTTCGCCAGTGGGCTGCTCATCGTCACGGGAGCGGCCCATTTCGTTCCGGACAGTGGTACACCGATCGGCTACGTCCTCTCTCTCGCCTGGACACTGCTCTACTTCGGTCTCGCGGCCGCGTACGAGGAAGCGGTCTTCCGGGGCTACGCCTTCCAGGCGCTCGTCGAGGGACTGGGCGCAGCGCCCGCCGTCGTCGTCTCGTCCGCGCTCTTCGCAGCGGCGCACGCCGCCAATCCTCACGTCGACGCGGTCGCCTTCGCCAACATCTTCCTCGCCGGGATCCTCCTGGCGCTCGCCTATCTCCGGACGCGGTCGCTCTGGTTCGCCACCGCCGTCCACGCCGGCTGGAACTGGACGATGGCTTCGCTCTTCGCCTTTCCCGTCAGCGGCCTCACCATGATCGACACCCCGCTCTACGACATCGTCGAGAGCGGCCGCGCCTGGTGGACCGGCGCGGCGTTCGGGCCCGAGGCGGGGCTGGCGGGCTCGTTTGCCCTCGTCGTCGGCGTGATCTGGCTCGCGCGCACCCGCGCCCTCGGCGAGGCGCCCCGGATGCGGCGTCTGCGCCCGCTCGTCGACTCACGGCTCCCGGTGGAGGGAGCGTGAGCCGCCGCGTGGCCCGCTTCTGGCTCAGCGCTCTCGGCGCCGCCGCGGTCTTCGCCATCGCGGCCAGGTTCCTGCTTCCCTACGGGGCGCTCCAGCGCGTCACGGCGTCGGAGCGGCTGCAGGTGTGGCTACTGACCCTGTGGTGCGCGGGCGCGATGGCGATCTGCTTCGGGCTCGCGGCGCTCCTCGGCCACGCGAGCCCGGTCGGTGTGAAGGAGGTGGCGGACGCGGGCTCGGTGACGGCCGCGATCGAGGCCCGGCGGCGGGCGCGACGCGGCGCACCGTACCAGTGGCTCAACTTCGGCTCCTGGCTGGCGCTCTTCGGGGCGCTGCTGATCGGCATCTACTTCGTGGCCTGGGGGGTGACTCGATGACGGCACGGGTCGCGGTGATCGGGGCGGGAACGATGGGCAACGGCATCGCCCACGTCTTCGCGCAGCACGGCTACGAGACGACGCTCGTCGACGTTCGCGCCGACGCGCTGGAGCGCGCCCTCGCCACCATCGCCGCCAACATGGACCGGCAGATCAACAAGGGCGGCCTCACCGCGGAGGGAAAGTCGGCCGCGCTGGAGCGCATCCGGACCGCCAGCGGGCTCCACGCCGCGGCCGGGGCGGAGCTGGTGGTGGAGGCAGCCACGGAGAACCGAGAGCTCAAGTTCCAGATCTTCCAGGAGTTGGACGCCGCTGCGCCCGCCGGCTCGATCCTGGCGACCAACACCTCCTCGATCTCCATCACCGAGATCGCAGCGCACACCCGCCGCCCCGAGCGGGTCATCGGCATGCACTTCATGAATCCCGTGCCGGTGATGCAGCTCGTCGAGATCATCCGCGGCCTCGCCACCTCGGACGAGACGACGCGCGAGGTCGTCCGCACCGCCGAGTCGCTCGGCAAGACGGTGGCGGAGGCGCGGGACTACCCCGGCTTCGTCGCCAATCGGATCCTGATGCCGATGATCAACGAGGCCGTCTTCTGCCTCATGGAGGGCGTGGCCGACCGCGATGCGATCGACACCGTGATGAGGCTCGGGATGAACCACCCGATGGGCCCGCTCGCCCTCGCCGACCTCATCGGACTCGACACCTGCCTGGCCATCATGGAGGTCCTCCACGCCGGCCTCGGCGACGACAAGTACCGCCCCTGCCCGCTCCTGCGGAAGTACGTCGCCGCCGGCCGCCTCGGCCGGAAGACCGGCGAGGGCTTCTACTCGTACGGGTGACGGTTATCGGTTGTCGGTTTACCGATAGCCGATAGCCGATAGCCGATAGCCCCCGGCGGCCAGCGACTCACGATCAACGACTGACAGCAGACGGCGCCATGCGGATCTTCCAGCACATGATCGACTTCGGCCACGAGCAGCTCGTCTTCTGCTCCGAACCGTCGTGCGGCTACAAGGGAATCATCGCGATTCACGACACGACGCTCGGGCCGGCGCTCGGTGGAACGCGGTTCTGGAACTACGAGACGGAGGACGAGGCGATCGTCGACGCGCTCCGGCTGGCGCGCGGCATGACGTACAAGGCGTCCGTCGCCGGTCTGAACCTCGGCGGCGGCAAGTCGGTGATCATCGGCGACCCGCGCACCGTGCGTCGGGAGATGATCTTCCGGGCGCACGGACGCTTCATCGAGAGCCTCGGCGGCCGATACATCACCGCCGAGGACGTGGGTACCTCCGTGTCGGACATGGAGTACGTGCACATGGAGACCGAGTACGTCTCCGGCCTGGCGGGCGCGTCGGGCGACCCGTCGCCGGTGACGGCGTACGGCGTCTATCGCGGCATGAAGGCGGCCGCGAAGGAGAAGTACGGCTCCGACGATCTGAAGGGGAAGACCGTCGCGGTCCAGGGGTTGGGGCACGTGGGCCAGCACCTCTGCGGCCACCTCGCCACCGATGGGGCGAAGCTCATCGTCACCGACCTGGACCCCGAGAGGGTGCGGCGCGTGGTCGAGGCGTTCGAGGCGGAGAGCGTCGCGCCGGACGCCATCTATGGCGCCGAGGCCGACATCTACGCTCCCTGCGCCCTCGGCGCGACGATCAACGAGCAGACGATCCCGCAGCTGAAGGTGCAGATCGTCGCCGGGGCCGCGAACAACGTCCTCGCCCGGGAGAGCGACGGCGACGAGCTGTACCGGCGCGGCATCCTGTACGCGCCGGACTACGTCATCAACGGCGGCGGGCTGATCAACGTCTACGGCGAGCTGCAGGGGTGGACGGCGGAGCAGTCGATGCGCAAGGCCGGCGAGATCTACGGCACGATGCTGCAGATCTTCGAGATGGCGCGCGACGAGGGCGTGCCGACCTATCAGGCCGCCGACCGGGTGGCGGAGCGGCGCATCGCGGCGGTGGGGCAGGTCCAGAAGGTCCGCACGTGATCTTCGAGCCTGCGGCTGCACGAACGCGCGGGCGAAGCCGGCCCGACCCGTGCCCCCTGCGACGGCCGCGCCCGCCGACGCGGCGCTGGGGCGCTGATCAGCCCTGCAGCCGGGCGATGCTCTCGAGCGCGAGCGCGATGACGACGAGACCGCCGAGCGCCGCGATGACGGCGCGCGGCCAGCCCAGCGCGAGCCCCCAGAGGAGGATTCCGCCGGCCAGGCACGCGACCATCCAGCGGAGCGCCGTCTCCATCGGCGTGGGGGCGATGGGGCTGCGGAAGGGCGTCCTGTAGGCGAGGTGCACCACCTTCGCGTGCCCGAGCAGGACGAAGCCGCAGAGCAGGAGGAAGGCCGCGGCGACGACGAGCGCCCAGGTGCCGAGCGGGGCGATCTGCGCGAGGTGTGAGAGCATCGGTGGTCCTCCCGGGTTCGTCCGGCGCCGCTGCAAGCCGTGCGCCGGGCTGCCTGGTGTGCCTCTTGCGCCGCGCCGCGCGCATGAGCGAGCCCCAGAGCAGATCGGAGAGATTCCTCCCTACCGGCTGGTCGTACAACCCTTCGTCCTGGCACCAGCGGCTGCCGATCATCGCGATGGGTGTGCTGGGGATGTGCATCGCGAGCTACCTCGCGATGTACCAGTTGGGGATCGTCTCCACCGCCTGGGACCCCGTCTTCGGCTCCCGCAGCACGGAGTCGGTGCTCGGCTCTCCCGTCTCCCATCTCTTCCCCACCGCCGATGCGTTCCTCGGCGCGCTGGGCTATGCCGGCGACTGGATCTTCGGCGCCATCGGCGGGACGAAGCGCTATCGGACCAGGCCGTGGGTGGTGCTCATCTTCGGCACCTTCATCATTCCCTTCGGCGTCACCAGCATCGCGCTGGGGCTCATCATGGGCGCCGTTCTCCACACCTGGTGCTTCCTCTGTCTGACGAACACCACGCTCGCCATCATCATGATCCCGTACTCGTGGGACGAGGTGTGGCTGTCGCTGAACGCACTGCGGTCCATGCACCGCAACGGCGCGGGCTGGTGGGAGGCGCTGAGCGGGCGGGCGGCGGCGAAGTCGGATCTCTGACGCGCGATCCCGTGGAAGTCCCTGATCGTGCGGAGGAGCCCTTTACCGGTCGAACCAGTACGACAGCTTCACGAGGAGCGTGTTCGCGGGGCGAAGCCGGAAGAGATCGCGAATGTCACCGTCGATCCCGTCGTTTCCTACCCCCGGCGCGGATCCCTGCCGCCCCTGGTTCCAGACCACGAAGAGCGTCGATCCCGGCCGGTACTCCCAGCGGAAGACCACGTTCGACTGCAACTGTTCGAACCTGAAGCCACCGGGATCACTCGTGACGTCCCGGTTCAGGTACGGGGCGTATCGGTCCTCGTAGTCCGCCGCCCTCGGCGTTGCCGACAGCTGGCGGACGTCGGAGTAGGTTCCCTTCGACACGAACGGCTGAAGGTACGCCTGCAGAGAGATGTTCGGCGCGAACGTGTAGTTCAGCCGCGCCGTCAGGGCCGTCGTCCTCTGGTCGAGGTGCGCGAAGGTGTAGTGCGTGCCACCCGCATCGCTCTCGTTGCCGTACCACTGGTTGTCGGCGACGTTGTGCTCCCAGTCCAGGGAGAGGCTCGAGCTGAATCGCCCGGCGGCCTTGAAGGAGAGCCCCGGGCCGAAGCTCCACGACCGGCTCCTGCCGCCGCTTCCCCTGTAGTAGTTGGCGTTCACGGAGGGGACGAGCGCTCTCCGGTCGTCGCCGTTGACGGACAGCCAGGGCGCGAAGTACGCGTCCTGCCGAACCGCCGGGCCCCCGCGCGCCGCGCGGTCGTCGTACGTGGCGCCGAGCTGGCCGAGCGTGGCGCCCATGTGCCATCCCCAGTTGTTCTTGAAGGTGATGTGCACGTTCGTGTTGTACGCCGCCTCGAGGGGGAGCCCGTCCGTCGTCCAGTACTGCCACCAGTTGTTGTTGAGCTGGAGGCTGTTGTAGTACTTCCTCTCGTGCCGATCGAAGAAGCCGGCCCAGGTGCTCCAGGACGTCTCGTCGGCGCGGCGGAGGTATCCGAGGTCGTTGGTCTCGAAGCCGGGGGACCGGCGCTGGAGGGCGGACTGGAACTGGAGGTGCTCGCCGGCGATCTTGCCGAAGCTGAGTTCCTCGGCGTCCCCCGCGAGCGCCGTGCGGTCGGGGTCGAGCGGCAGCGCCGCGTCCGGGCGCTGGTACTCGTGCACGCCGTTGGTCTGCAGAGAGTAGATCGCAGCGGTGCTTCCCGCGACGCGGCTCCTGTCGAGCGACCCGGAGACCTCGTAGGTGTTGTCGAAGAGCCGGTGCCGGAAGTCCACCGCGGCCACGTAGGCGTTCGAGGCGAGGTAGGGCGCGGACCAGGAGTCGAGGTTGCGGTTCACGGCGGTGAGGATCGCGCCGATGGTGCTGTTCCCGTCGCGGAAGTCCTGCGTCGCGCGCACCACCGCGAAGTTCGTCGCCGGGCTGTAGGTCGTGTCGCCGGGGTTCGTGGCGCGCCCCGTCGTGGCATCCAGGACGCCGAGCGTCAGTCCGCCTGGAAACCGCCCCATGAGCTTCGCGGCGCCCAGGATCGTCACCGGCCGCGGGGGAACGGTGTCGCCGTAGGCACCGGCCAGTTCGGGTGTCCTGCCGATGCGCCTGCTGTAGTAGAGACCTTCGCTGTTACAGTTGACCGCGTTGCAGTTCACGTCGAAGCGGAAGAGGCCCCGTCCGGCGACGAAGAAGGGGCGGTGCTCGTCGAAGAAGGACTCGTATGCCGAGAGGTTGAGCACCGCCGGATCGGCTTCCACCTGACCGAAGTCCGGATTGATGGTCGCATCCAGCGTCAGGTTCGAGGCCAGGCGGTACTTGATGTCCCCGCCCAACTCCACGCTGGAGCGTCGATCGAGGGCGTTGTCGACGATCTCCGGCGCGCTCCTGGCCACGACGTAGGGTACCGCCTCGAGTCGCCGGGGCGTCTCCAGGTCGTCCATACCGTACAACGAGCCGAACTGCGATACGAGACCGGTCTTCGACTGCCTGAAGAGGGGCCAGCTGTAGCGCTCGTTGTACCGGTGGACGTCGCGATCGATGAGGATCCCGAAGGTGTGCGAGCGATCGGCGCTGTAGTGCATCTGGGAGAGCGGGATCCGGAACTCCGCCGTCCAGCCGGCCGAGTCGGTGCGGGTGGCCGCGTCCCAGACGGCGTCCCATGCATCATCCTCGTTGCCGTCGTTGTAGATGGCCGCGTCGAACTTCACCCCGGCCGCGTTGACGCCGAATTCGTAGCCGGTGCGCTGGTCGTGATACGAGTCGACGAAGACGAAGATCATGTCCGACGGCGTGAAGGAGTCCCGGCGCTCCAGGAGATGTGCGATGCTGTCGGGGTGGGGGTCGAACGCGCGGACGAAGACGTAGAGGTCGCCCGCGTCGTAGGCGATCCTGGCCTCGGTGCGGAACCGCGGGTCCGAGCCCTCGGTGGGCCGCCATTCGCGAAATCCCGAGATCACGGGCGTGAGGCTCCAGACCGCGTCGTCGTCCTCGCCGTCGATGACCGGCGGTGTGGCGGCACGCGTGGCCGTGGCGCTCGTGTCCGTGGGCAGGGCGGCGGCGGGCGGAGCGGGCGACGGCGGAATGGGCGGCTGTTGCGGAGCCTGCGCCATCTGCAGGGCCAGCGCGAACCCGAAGAGCGGAGTGAGGGCGGCGATCATCCGAGAGCGTTGCGAGAGAGTCACGCGGACCGAAGCCGAACACCTCTCGGATGCCGTACGCCGCCGAAGCGTTTACTGTTTCAATGCCCGCAGCAACCGCCTCCGCAGCCGCCGTTCCCGTCATTCTTCCGCCGTACGGCGGCGTACGAGCGGTAGACGCGGCGGCCCATGTAGAGGGCGGCGGCGGCGAGAATGAGCGCCACGATCACGTTCTGCATCGTCCCCCCTATCCCGCGAAGCCGAGCAGGAGCCCGCCGCGGTAGACCAGGAAGGCCGCCACGTACGCCAGGACGAACATCCAGGCGAACTGGAAGGCGGCCCACTTCACGCCCTTCCACCCCCCACCCGTCTCGCGGACCACGACCGCGTTGGTGCTCATGCACATCATCGCGTAGACGTAGAAGACCATCAGCCCCAGTGCGATGAGCGGCGTGTACGCCGGTTCGCCGGTGACGGGATTGCGCTCGGCGCGCAGCTTCGCCGTGAGCGCACCCACGCCGTCGCCCGACTCGCCGGCGCCGTAGATCGTCCCCATCGTCGAGACGAAGACCTCGCGCGCCGAGAACGAGCTGAGGATCGAGACGCCGATCTTCCAGTCGTAGCCGAGCGGCCGGAAGACCGGCTCGACGGCCTTGCCGGCGTGGCCCAGGAAGCTGTGCTCCAGCTGCTGCTCCTGCGCCACGTCGGCCGAGGTGCCCGGCGCGATCGTCGCCTTCGGGTAGTGCACCAGCGCCCAGAGGAGGATCGTCACCGATAGGATGATCGTCCCGGCCTTGCGCAGGAAGAGGCCCGCGCGGTGCGAGACGGAGAGCGTCAGGCTGCGCGCGTTGGGCAGGCGGTACGGCGGCAGCTCCATGATCATCGGGCGCGAGGGGCCCTTGAGGAGCGTCTTCTTGAAGACGGCCGCCATTCCCAGGGCCGTCACCGTCCCCAGGAGATACATGGTCAGCAGGGTGAGGCCCTGCAGGTTGAAGATCCCCGCGACCGTCACCGCGGGGATGAAGGTGCCGATCAGCAGCGTGTAGACGGGGATGCGTGCCGAGCAGCTCATCAGCGGCAGCACCATGATCGTGGCGAGCCGGTCCTTCGGGTTCTCGATCGTACGCGTCGCCATCACGCCCGGGACCGCGCAGGCGTAACCCGAGAGCATGGGGATGAAGCTGCGGCCGTGCAGCCCCACGCCCCTCATGAAGCGGTCCATGATGAAGGCGGCCCGCGCCATGTAGCCCGTATCCTCCAGGAAGCCGATGAAGAGGAAGAGGATGACGATCTGGGGGAGGAAGACGAGCACGGCGCCGACTCCCGCGAAGACCCCGTCGACGATCATGCTGCGCAGGTCGCCGGGCGGCAGCTGGCCGCCGACCCAGCCGCCGGTCGCGTCGAGGAGCGCCTGCGTCCAGTCCATCAGCGGCGCGGCCCACGTGAAGATCGACTGGAAGACGATCGCCATGAGGGCGACGAAGATGAGCGGTCCCCAGACGCGGTGGAGCACGACGGAGTCGATGCGGTCGGTGATCGTCTTGCCGCCCCCGCCGATGCGGTGCACGACCGAGTCGACGACCTCGGCGATCCAGCCGTAGCGCATCTCCGCTTCGAGGGCGCGCGGCTGGAAGCCCTCCGACTCCAGCGCGGCGCGCGCGGCGTCGACCGCCTCGTGCAGGCCCGCGACGCCGCGCAGGTGGCCCTCCGTCTCGGTGACCGCCAGCAGTCGCAACGCCTCCATCGCCGAAGCGGACGGCGAGAAGCCACCCGCGCGCAGCCGCTCCTCGACCGGGGCGAGCGCTCTCTCCAGTTCCGGGGGGAGCGAGAACATGCGCTGCGGCCGATCCAGCTCCGGCGCGCGCTCGATGGCGCGGCGCAGCACGTCGAGCCCGCGCCCCTTCGTCGCCACCGTGGCCACGACGGGCGCGCCGAGCTGGATCGTCAGCTCGACCGCGTCGATCGCCAGCCCCGCGGCCTCCGCCGCGTCCACCTGGTTGAGCGCGATCACCGTCGGCAGACCCAGCTCGAGGACCTGGCTCGCCAGGAAGAGGTTGCGCTCCAGGTTCTGCGCGTCGACCACGACCACCACCACGTCGGGCGCGTCGACGCCCTCGGCGCGCCCCAGCAGGACGCTCAGCGCGATCTCCTCGTCCGGCGAGGCGGCGGAGAGGCTGTACGTGCCGGGCAGGTCGAGGACCAGCACCTCGCGGCCCGATTCGGCGCGGTAGCGCCCCTCCACCCGCTCCACCGTCACCCCGGAATAGTTGCCCACGCGCTGCCGCATGCCCGTCAGCGCGTTGAACAGCGTGCTCTTTCCCGTGTTCGGGTTGCCGATCAGCGCCACGCGCGAAACGCCCCCGCCGCGCGCAGGCTGCGCGGGCGAGGGCGCCGTCGGGGTCGAAGCCGAGAGTCCCGCCATCTCCATCTATTCCACCGTGATCTGTTCCGCCTCCGAACGTCGCAGCGTCAGCATGAAACCGCGGAGCCTCACCTCGATCGGGTCGCCCAGCGGCGCCCGCCTCACCACCTCCACCGCCGTGCCCCGGATCAGACCCATGTCCATCAGCCGCCGCGCCGTGTCCCCCTCCGCCGCCACCGCCGCCACCCGACCGCGCTCGCCCGGCTCCAGCTCCGCCAGCGCACGCGCCATCACGCGCCCAGCGGCAGCACCGTGATCGCCGCCCCGAGCGCCGCGCCGACCGCCAGGCGCGAGCCGCGTACCTCGAGTACCAGGCCGTCCTGCGCGTCCAGCACCCGCACGCACGCGCCCTCGTACAGGCCCAGGTTGCGCAGCCGGCACGCCTCCGTGCCCTCGCACTCCATCCGCAGCACCGCCGCGCGACTGCCGCGCACGCACGCCGCCAGCGGGCACGCCGTGCAGCGCGTGCCCCGCGCGGGGACTTCCTCTTTCGGCGCCTTGCGGCCGAGCCAGCGTGCGATCATCGGAACGCGAAGTGGTTGAGAATCAGTTTCAAGCCGCCGGAAGTATAGAGAAGCCCGCATCGTGGCGCAAGCGGCGGCGTGCGTGGAGTTACGAGTTACGAGTTACGAGTTACGAGTTACGAGTTACGAGTTACGAGTTACGCGTCGACGGCCGGGAGCGGCGCGTGCCCCGACTCGTAACTCGTGACTCGTCGAGCCTGGCGTATCGGGGCGAGCCGTCGCTAACTTCGCCCCTGGAACCACGCCCACCCGCAGCCCAGCGCTCTTCCGCGTCATCCTCTTGCAACCTACTCCCGAGCCCGAGCTGCGACTGACGGGCACCCGCGTCGCCGAGTTCTTCCGCTTCGGCTGCGAGCGGCAGCTGAGGTACGAGCTGGTGCCGCCGGCGCTGCGCGGCGGTGAGGTACCGTTGCCGAACACGGACCCGGCCGTCGGCCCGCGGATCGGCGCGCGCGCGGGGTCGGGCTTGCTGGTGGGCGCCGGGCGGGCATGGGAGCGGAAGAAGCTGCGGCAGCTCATCCGCAAGCTCGGCGAGGATCGGGTAGCGCTGGCCGGGTGGACGGCGGGAGACAACCCGATGCGGCTGCCCTACGACCGCGTGGTGGCGCTGCTGCGTGCGCCGGGCGACGTGGAGGTGCTGGTGCAGCCGGAGCTGCGCATCGCCGACCCGGCGGCCTTCTGCGCGCGCTTCGGGCTCGACGCCGGCGCGGTGACTATCGCGCCCGCTGTCCCCGACCTGATCCGGGTCCGGCGGCTGCGCGGGGGGCGGGTGCTCTTCCAGGTCGTCGACATCAAGGCGAGCGCCGAGGCGCGCGCGTCGCACCACGCGCAGGTGGCCTTCTACTCGCTCGTGCTGGAGGAGGTCTGTCGCGTGGAGGGTCTCGGCGAGGCGGCGGTGGACGTGCGCTGGGGCCGCATCTGGTCGCGCGACGGGCGCGGCCCCCGGCGCTTCGCGCTCGCCGCGTACCGACATCACGTGGCGCGGCTCCTGCGCGAGGAGGTCGCCGACGTGGTGAGACGCGCGCCGCGCGAGTGCGATTGGCACCTCGCCGCGCGCTGCGCGGGGTGCGACTACTTCGAGCACTGCCGCGCCGAGGCCGACGCCACCGACGACGTCGCACGCGTGCCGGGCATCACGCGCACCGCGCGGCGCGTCCTCGCGGCCCGCGGAATCCGGACGGTGACGGAGCTCGCGGGCAGCTTCCGGAAGGACACCTACCAGGGCTGCCATGCACTCGAGTCGCAGGCCGAGCGGCTGAGACAGCGCGCACAGGCGGTTCGCTTCGGCAAGCTCTTCGACGTCGAAACGCGTACACACCTGATGCCGCCCTCGGAGGACGTGCGGGTGATCCTCACCGCGGAGGGCGACCCCGTCTCGGGTCTCTGCTTCGCGCTGGGGCTGCGGGTGGACGCCGGCGCGCCCCGCGCCGCGCTCTCCACGCAGGAGGCCTGGCTCTGCGAGCGCGATTCGCCCGCCGCCGAGGGCGAGATGCTCGACCGCCTCCTTACGCGGGTGGACGAGGTGCTCGCCGCGGTCGGGGAGGAGGACGGGCGAGGGATGGGTGCGTCGTTGCACTTCTTCGTCTTCGATCGCGGCGAGTTCGACCTCCTGCGTCGCCTCCTCCTCCGCCACCTCCCGGACGGCGGCGCGCAGCCGGGGATCGCCCGACTTCTGCGCCTCCTCTCCCCGCGCTCCCTCGCCGCGCAGCCGCGGGTCGCTCGTTCCTCGCCCGGCACCGTCGTCGCCGATGCGGTCGAGGCCCTGTTCGCGCTCCCCATCCCCTACGCGTACGAGCTGGGCGGCGTCTCGGCTCGGCTGCAGCCCGCGGCGAATGCGCGCTCGTACCGGCCGGCGCCCGGGTACGCGTGGCCATTCTCCAGCCAGATCGCCTTCGAGCGCATCCACAACGTCTGGCGGGGCCGGCCCTTCGGCGAGCGGACGCCGGCCGAGGTCCGCGCCACGCTGGAGGCGCTGGTGCTGGAGAAGCTCGCCGCGATCGACTCCGTGGTGCGGGCGGTACGCGAGCGCGCCGGGCGGCGGCAGCGGCTGCAGCTGCGCAAGGAGCCCTTCGGCGGGCGCCCGAGCGATCCGCCGCTCGCCGAGTCCACCCTGGAAACGCTACGCGTCTTCACCGAGCTGGAGGCCGCGACGGAGGCCGTGCAGGCCCGTGCGCTCCACGTCCTTCCATCCGAGGAGCGCGCGCGGCGCTTCGAGTGCATCCGCGCGATGCACCTCGTCGAGCGCCGCGACGACGGCTCGCTCGTCTTCGAGTTCGACCGCGCCTGCCGCGACGTCAAGTTCCGCGTGGGCGAGTTCAACCTCCTGCTCACCAACGACGACGACCGCTCGCTCGCGGAGCTGGAGCGGCAGCCGTGGAAGCGCCGTGCCCTCACCGTCGAGCTCGCCGGCTACGACCTGGCCGCCGACCCGCCGCGCGTGGTCGTCGCGCCCTCCGGCGACCTGGCGGGCGCGGAGGCGAGACGCTGGATCGATCTCGACCGCACCTGCGTCCTCGACCGCGCGGCGAGCGACTTCAGCACCGCGCGTGTCCTCGCCACCCTGCGCGGGCTGGCGGCGGGGCGGGGAGAGGCCGACTCCGTCCTCTCACTCCTGCGCGGCGAGGCGCCCGCGGGCTGGACGCCGGCCTTCGCGGACGTACGAGCGGTCGAGAGAGAGCTGCTCGTACGTACGGTCCTCAACCGCGAACAGCTCCGGGCCTGGCGCACCGTCTTCCACCGGCCGCTCTCGCTCGTCTGGGGCCCGCCCGGAACCGGGAAGACGTATCTCCTCGCCTGGATGCTCCTCGGCCTCGCCGCCGCGTCCTGCCGCGAAAGGAAGCCGTTCCGGATCCTGGTGAGCGCCGCAACGCACCGGGCCATCGTGAACGTCCTCGCGCGGCTGGCCGTCGAGGCGGCGAGGAGCGGCGCGAGCATGCCCCTGCGCGCCGTGAAGCTGCGCGGCAGCGGGAACGCCGTCGACGAGGAGCTGGACGGTACGCCGGTCGAGGTCGCCGCCGATGCGCGCCTGCCCGCGCTCCTGCGCGAGGCCGAGGAGACCGGCGTGCCGCTGATCGTCGGCTCGACGGTGTGGTCGCTCTGGAAGCAGATGCGAGGCGCGGCCGCGGCCGACGAGGAGGAGGAAGATTCGGGCGAGCCGGTTCGGCCGCTCTTCGACGCGATCGTGATCGACGAGGCGTCCCAGATGAAGGTGGCCGAGTCGCTCATCGCGCTCTCGGCGATGCGGCCGGGCGCGCAGGTGATCCTCTGCGGAGACGATCGCCAGCTCGCGCCGGTGCGGCGCGCGCGCTACGAGGGAGAGATGGGCTCGCTCTTCGGCTCGGCCTTCTCCCACTTCGCCGAGCGCTTCCCGAAGCTCCCGCTGCGCGAGAGCCGTCGGATGAACGCCGCCCTCGTGGCCTACCCGCGCGAGCTCTTCTATCCCGGCCTGGTATCGATCGTACCGGAGCGGCGCATCCGGCTGGCGGAGGGTTCGGCGGGGGACGATGCGGCTCTGCGCGAGCTCTTCCTGGACCCGGACGCGCCGGTCGTGCTGTGCACCTATCGCGGCGTTCGCGCGTCGGCGCGCAACCCGTTCGAGGCCCGCCTCGCCGCGCGGCTGGCGGTGCTCGCGCGCGAGCTGCTGCTCGACCCGCGCAGCGGACGGCGCTACTCGGCCGGCGCCTTCGTCGGCGATGCGCTCGCCGTCCTCTCGCCCCACCGCGCCCAGAACAGCGCCATCCTCGCCGAGCTACAGGCCCTCGGCCTCCGGCCCGACGAGACGCCGGTCGTCGACACCGTCGAGCGGATGCAGGGGAACGAGCGCGAGGTCGTCATCGTCTCCTACGGCGTCGCCGACCGGGAATATGCCGAGGCCGAGGCCGAATTCCTGCTCGATCCGAATCGCTTCAACGTCTCCATCACCCGCGCGCGCTCCAAGCTGATCGTTCTGGTGAGCGAGGAGGTGCTCGACGCCGTCCCCGCGGACGAGGCGGTGCTCGCCGGCTCGATGGCGCTCAAGGGCTACGTCGACCACTGCGCGGACGACGAGCGGGTGGTGGACGTGGTGGGGCCGACGGGCGAGGGAGTGACGGTGCGGTGCCGGTACCGACGGTTGCCCGGCGCAGCGCCGATGGAGGAGGAGATCCTCCCCGGGCTGGCTCGATAGCTCTCTCGCGAAGCGTCCGGTCGTCTCCCGATCGCGCGCGAGATGACGTCCTGGATTCGCCGGGCCGTGTCAGCGGAAGATGCAGGCCGTGCCTGCCCGGAGATGGGTGACTCGCGCGGTCGAATCGGTCCCGCTCAGCAGGCCGTGCAGGCCTCCCGCGTTGAACTCCACCCCCAGCGAGGTTTCCTCCACCCCGGTACTGTAGACGTCGCGCAACTCGGCGAGCGTCGACCCGGTGCGGATGCCGGCGCGGGTGGTGTTACGTGCCGAGCCTTCGGCACGCCCATCGACGCCCCAGCCGACGAAGCGTCCATCGGAGAACCAGAGACCCAGCCCGTCGCGCCAGGTCGCGAATTCGAGCGGTCCCGCGCCGCACTCGGGGTTGGTTGCCTCCTCGTCCGGCGGCCCGCGGAGCGCCGTCACCGCGTCCATGACGTCCTCGCGCGCCGTGCCGAACGAGATCGGTGTCGTCGGGCCCCTGGACGAGGCCACCGTGCGCAGGCCCTCGCCGTCGAGCGCGAGGACGGCCGAGTCGACCGGTGCTGCGCGGATAACTCACCTCCTTCCAAGTGCGCCGGGGCCACGGTGAGCGAATCGGAAGCTCGCGACGCCTGGCGGGGCTCACCGGCACAACCGGCCAGCGTCAGCACGAGGACGGCGAGGAGGGCATGGAAGCCCGAGCAACGCGCGGATGCTCGGGCCTGCAGTCCGCGAAGGCGGACGTCGCGTCGTTCTCGCGGCGAGCTCACTCGCCCCGCGCCGCGGCCGGCGAAGCGACCTCCACCGGCACGCCCGCGTCCGGCGTCCCGTGCCCGCCCGTCTCCTCGAATCGGTAGAACCGGTCGAAGAGCACCTGGATGATGACCGCGACCGGCACCGCGAGCAACGCGCCGATCACGCCTTTCGCCTCCGCGCCGACGAAGAGGGCGATGATGATCACCAGTGGGTGAAGGCCCACGATGTCGCCGACGAGCTTCGGGTAGACGATGTGGCTCTCGATGTTCGCGACGACCACCTCCAGGACGAGCACCCCCAGCGCGAGCAGCGGGGAGATGGTGAGGGCCACCAGCATCGCGATCGCCGTCACGATGATGCCGCCGACGTAGGGAATGAGCTCGAGCACCGCGCCCGCCACCCCGAGCGAGAGCGCGTAGGGAACGCCCATCAGCGCGAGACCCACGCCGAAGCAGACGCCGAAGAAGAGGCCGACCAGGAGCTGCGCCCTCACCCAGTGCCCGAGCCGCTCCCCCATCTCGCGCATCAGCGAGGCGGCGGTGGGCCGTGCCCTGGGCGGGAAGAAGCGGGCGATCACCCGCGGGGCGAAGCGCGCGTCGACCGAGAAGAAGAAGGCGACCACCAGCACCAGGAAGGTGCTGATGACGAGGGCGCTGACGGCGGCGCCGAGGCCCAGCAGGAACTTGCCCGCTCCGCCCGCCAGTCCCCCCAGCTCCCCACCCACCTTCCGCGCCAGGTCGTCGGGCGAGAGCGAGTCGCGCAGCGCCGGCACGTGCGGCAGGATCCACCGGCTGGGGACCTCGACCGCCCTGCGCACCAGGTCCGGCAGGTTCGCCGTCAACTGCGTGAACTCCATCACCACCACCGGCACGAGCAACCCGACCGTCAGCACGAGCACCGCGAGGAGCACGACGTAGACGAGCAGGATGGCGAGGGCCCTCGGCACGCGGGCGCGCTCCAGCCGGTTCACCACCGGGTCCATCCCCACCGCCAGGAGCACGGAGAGAAGGAGGATCAGGAGCAGCTTGTTGAAGATCGCCAGCACCCAGACGACTGCCACGACGGCGAGCACCAGTAGCAGTCCGCGGACGGTGATCTGGATCGTCACGTTTTCGGGCATGGGGCGGTCGGTGCGGGTGGCCGTGCCGGGAAGGGACTCGCCGTATTCTTCCACCGGAGCCGCCGTTGCGCCAGTGTCGAGCGCGACGGAGCCTCGCCTCACCGGTCTCTCTCGACACGCCGCCCCCGCCGCCTTACCTTCCCGGGCTTCCGCGGCCCCGAACACCCACAGCCCCGTCGACCCCATGGACGCGCTGAAGCATACAGATCCCGAGATCCACCGCCTCATCGTCGCCGAGGCGGAGCGGCAGGAGAACCAGCTCGAGATGATCGCCTCGGAGAACTTCGCCTCGCGCGCGGTGATCGAGGCGATGGGCTCCGTGCTCACGAACAAGTACGCCGAGGGCTACCCCGGCAAGCGCTACTACGGCGGCTGCGAGGTCGTCGACGACGTGGAGAGCCTGGCGCGAGAGCGCATCCAGAGGCTCTTCGGCGCCGATCATTCCAACGTGCAGCCGCACTCCGGGGCGCAGGCCAACATGGCCGCCTATTTCGCCCTCCTGGAGCCGGGCGACACCATCCTCGGCATGAACCTCTCCGAGGGCGGGCACCTGACGCACGGCTCGCCCGTGAACTTCAGCGGCCGGCTCTTCAACGTCGTCGCCTACGGCGTCCGGCCGGACGATCACCGCATCGACTACGCGCAGCTGCGCGACCTCGCGCTCGAGCATCGTCCCAAGCTCATCGTCGCCGGCGCGAGCGCCTACCCACGCGTCATCGACTTCGAGGCCTTCGCGGAGATCGCCCGCGAGAGCGGCGCGAAGCTCATGGTCGACATGGCGCACATCGCCGGGCTCGTGGCCGCCGGCCTGCACCCGAACCCCGTCCCGCACTCGGACGTGGTCACGTCCACCACCCACAAGACGCTCCGCGGGCCCCGCGGCGGGCTGATCCTGTGCCGCGAGGAGTACGCGAAGGCGATCGACAAGCAGATCTTCCCCGGCATCCAGGGCGGCCCGCTGATGCACGTGATCGCGGCCAAGGCCGTCTCCTTCCACGAGGCGCTACAGCCGGAGTTCACCGACTATGCACGCCGCGTGATCGAGAACGCGAAGACCCTCGCCGCGGCCCTCGTGGAGCGCGGCTTCGATCTCGTCTCCGGCGGGACCGACAACCACCTCCTGCTCGTCGACCTCCGGAGCAAGGGGATCACCGGAAAGGCTGCCGAGAAGGCGCTCGACGTCGCCGGTATCACGGTCAACAAGAACACCGTGCCCGGCGAGACGGAGTCGCCCTTCGTCACCTCCGGCATCCGCATCGGGACGCCGGCGCTGACCACTCGCGGCCTCGGCACCGCCGAGATGCGCGAGATCGCGCGGCTCATCGACACCGTCGTCGCCAGCCCGAGCGACGAGGACACCCTGGCCCGCGTACGCGGCGAGGTGAGCGAGATCTGCGGCAGGTTCCCGCTCTACGGCGACTGGGCGAGGGCGTAGGGCGGCTATCGGCTATCAGCTATCAGCTATCAGTGGCCGGCCGTGTCACCCCGGAGGCGGCAGGGCTTGGAGGTGACGCGGCCATGCTCTATCTTCCGTGCGACCCACGCGGCTGTCCATCGCCGCGCCTATTCCTGCCCTGTCCGTACCCGATAGCCGATAGCTGATAGCCGATAGCTCTCATGAAGAAGGCCTACATCGAAACCTACGGCTGCCAGATGAACATCAGCGACACCGAGCTGATGCACGGCATCCTGGCGGAGCAGGGGTACGTCGCGACCGACTCGCCGGAGGACGCGGACGTGATCCTGGTCAACACGTGCGCTGTGCGCGACCACGCCGAGCAGCGCGTGCTCGGTCGCGTCGGGCAGCTCCAGCGGTTCCGCGAGCAGCGGCCGGGCCTGGTCATCGGCGTCACCGGCTGCATGGCGCAGCGCATGGGCGGCGAGCTGCTGGAGAGGGCGGGCGGGGTCGATCTCGTGATGGGACCCGACGGTTACCGTAAGCTCCCGGAGGTGCTGGGCTCGCTGCGGCCCGACACGAAGCCGCGCCGTACGGCGTCGCTGCCGGTGGTAGGTGGGGCGGGGGAGCGCGGCGGGCTCACGGTGCTGGACTTCGACCCCTTCGAGAACTACGAGGGCGTCGCGCCGCGCCGTACCTCGAGCGTCTCCGCGTGGGTTCCCGTCCAGCGCGGGTGCAACTATCGCTGTACCTACTGCATCGTGCCCTACGTCCGCGGCGACGAGAAGAACCGCGACCCGGAGCAGATCCTCGCCGAGGTCCGCTCTCTCGCCGCCGACGGGGTGCCGGAGATCACCCTCCTCGGCCAGACGGTGAACTCGTACGAGTTCGGCGACTGGGACTTCCCGCGTCTGCTGCGCGCGGTCGCGCGCGTCGACGGGATCCGCCGCGTGCGCTTCACCTCCCCGCACCCGAACGACTTCACGCGCGAACTGGTCGCGGCGATGGCCGAGGAGCCGGCCGTCTGCAAGCAGCTGCACCTGCCCGTGCAGTCCGGTCACGACCGCACGCTCAAGCGAATGCTGCGGCGCTACACCGTCGCCGGGTACCTCGAGAAGATCGACTGGGTGCGCGAGGCGATCCCCGGGATCGCGCTCTCCACCGACGTGATCGTCGGCTTCCCCGGCGAGACGGACGAGGAGTACGAGGCGACGCTGGACCTGATGCGTCGCGTCCGCTACGACGACGCGTTCCTCTACAAGTACTCGCTGCGTGACGGCACGCCCGCGACGCGGCTGCCGCGCGAGCAGTTCGTGGACGACGAGGTGGCGCAGGCGCGCCTGACGCGGCTGATCGACCTCCACCGCGAGATCCAGAGCGAGATCAACCGCGCCGAGGTCGGCCGCGTGGTCGAGGTTCTGGTGGAGCGCGAGGGGAGGCGCGGAGGGCTCCAGGGCCGCACGGAGAGCAACAAGGTGGTGACCTTCGACGGAGCGGCGGAGCTGATCGGCGAGTTCGTCGAGGTCCGGCTCGAATCCACCACCGGCGCCACCTTCGCCGGGGAGCTGCTGGGCAGTCCGATCGCGGCGCAACGGGTATGAAGTCACGGGCCTGGTGGGGGTGGGGAGGCCTGGTGCTGATCGGCCTGATCGTCGGGCTCTTCGTCTGGCTGAACGCTGGTGAGCGCGCCGTGCTCGACTTCGGCGTCTTCGTCCTCTATCGAGTCCCGCTCCCCGCCATCGTGCTCCTCTCGGTGCTGATCGGGATGGTAGCGATGTTCCTCGCCGGTCTGCGGCACGACCTCGAGGTGCGGCGCGTGCTCCGCGAGCGCGGCCTGATCGAGCCCCCCGCCCCCCCCCGACCGCCCGCGCCCCCGCCGGACGCCTATCCGTGATCCGAGCCCTGCGGCCGCTCGTCCTCGCCACTCTCGCCTTCCTCCTGGGGCTCCTCCCCGCACTGCGCTTCGCGCCCCGCCCGCTCCCGCTCGCCGCGGTCGCCGTCGCGGCCGTTTTTTTTCTGCCGGCTCTCCGGCGCACGCGTCACGCCGCGCGGGCCCAGGCCGTGGATCTCTTGTTCGCGGTCGCGCTCGCCGCCGCGGCCCTCGGGGCCGAGGCCGCGCGCTCCGCCGCGTCTGATTGCCGCGCCCACCTCCCCGACGGCGCGAGGGTGATCGCCGATGGTCGGCTGGCGTCCACGGCCTTCCCGGCCGACGCCACGGCCGGCCAGCCGATCCTCACCCTGACGGGCGCCCGGGTCGTGATGCCGCACGCCGTCTGCACCGGCGAGGTGCGGGTGCGTCTCGCCGGTGTCGCCCGGCCCCTCCGCGCGGGGAGCCGGGTCCGCCTCGCCGCCGCGTGGCTCGTCACCAGCGGCCCCGTGCTCTCCTCATCCTGGCCGCGCCCGCCGGAGCGCTCGGGCTACCTCGCCGCGGACTCGGTCGAGCTTCTCGCCGGCCCGGGCGGCGCGCCGCTGCTCGCGCTCCGCGGGGCGGTGGAGCTGGGGCTCCACCGGCTCTTCCCCGGCCACTTCGCCCTCGTCGACGCCCTCTTCCTCGGGCGGCGGGAGCGGGTCGACGACACGGCACGCCAGGAGTTCGCCAACGCCGGCCTCGCGCACCTCCTCGCAATCTCCGGGATGCACGTCGGCATCCTGGCGGGCGTCGTGCTCCTCCTCGGGGGCGTGCTCCGGCTCCCGAGGCGGTGGGTGGTCGGGGGCTCGCTCGCGCTCCTCGGCCTCTACCTCGTGCTGATCGGCGCCCCGGCCTCGGCGGTGCGCGCCGGGATCATGATCGCTCTCGCCCTCGTCGCGCGGCTCATCCAGCGTCCCTCCGCCGCGTTACCCATGATCGCCGCGGCGGCGCTCGCCATCCTGGCGATCTCGCCGCTCTCGGCGCTCTCGGCCGGCTTCCAGCTCTCGTTCGTCGGCGTACTCGGCGTGATCGGGGGCATGCGGCTGCTGCCGCGGCACCGGCTCCACTCGCTCCCGCCGTTCCTGCGCGGCACCGTCGAGGCCACCGTCGTCAGCATCGCCGCCTTCCTCGCGACCGCGCCCGTCACGGCCTGGCACTTCGGCGTGCTCGCTCCGGTCTCCGTCCTCGCGAGCCTCCCGGCCGTGCCCCTGATGAGCCTCGCGCTCGTCGGCGTGCTCCTCGCCCTCGCCCTGCTGCCCGCTCTCCCCGCAGTGGCGCGTCTCGTCGCCGACGGCACCGGTGTTGCCCTCGATGCCATGCGCGCCGTCGCCCATGCGGCGGCCCGTCTCCCGTATGGACATCTCGCCGTGACACGACCGGATACCACGTTCTGCATCGCGGCGCTGCTGGTGGCGCTCGCCGCGTACCTCCTCACCCGACGCCTGCGTCCCGCCATCCGGGCGGGTGTCGCCGGCCTCGCCGTCCTCAGCGTCGCGCTCGCCTGGCCCGCGCTCGCCCGTGCGCGCGGCGCGCCACTGGAGATCTTCTTCATCGACGTCGGCCAGGGCGACGCCATCGCCATCCGCACGCCCGGCGACCGCTGGATCCTCGTCGATGCGGGGCCCAAGTCACCCCGCTTCGACGCGGGCGAGCGCCGCGTGCTCCCGTTCCTCCGCGCCCACGGCGCGCACCGGCTGGAGGCCCTCGTCCTCAGCCATCCCGACGCCGACCACATCGGCGGCGCGGCCGCGGTGCTCCGCGGGATCCCCGTCGGCCGCGTCATCGAGCCGGGACTACCCGTCGCCAAGCCCGCCTACGAGGCCGTCCTCGCCGAGGTCGAGCGCCAGCACATCCCCTGGAGCGCCGAACGTCGTGGCCGCACGCTCTCCCTCGACGGCGTCCGCCTCGATTTCCTCTGGCCCACCGACGAGATGCTTGACCGGGCGGAGGAGTCGAACGAGATTAGCGGAGTTATTCGTCTCAAGTTGGGCCAATTTAGCGCCATCCTCACCGGCGACGCGCCGGCCGACGTGGAGGCGCGGCTGGTGGAGCTGGAGGGGTCCGGCCTGCGCGCGCAGGTGCTGAAGGCGGGCCATCACGGCAGCTCGACGTCATCGAGCGAGGTCTTCCTGCGCGCGGTGCGGCCACAGCTGGTGGTGATCTCGGTGGGGCGACACAACCGCTACGGGCACCCCTCGCCCGTCGTCCTGGGGCGCCTGCACCGGCTCGGGATCCCGGTCGCGCGGACGGACCTGGAGGGCACGGTGGCGATCCGGGTGGACCCGAGCGGTAGCGGCGACTGGCGGAGGGAGTGATGGCGAGAGTGGCGGATGCCGTGATCTCAGCCGTGCTGGGACGGAGGGTGCCGGCGCCCGCGGCGCTTCCGCCGGGGCTGCTGCCGGAGGGAGTGGTACTGCGGCGCGGTCGTCTGGTGCCGCGTATCGGGGGGCTGCTGGCGCGGATGGGCGGGCCGGCGGCGGCGGTGACGCTCCGCGGGACGGTCATCGTCCACCCGGCGATGGAGGCGACTCCGGTGCTGCTGGCGCACGAGCTGACGCATGTGCGCCAGTGGAGCGCGGACCCGCTCTTCCCGCTCCGCTACACGTGGGCGACGCTGCGGCACGGGTATCACGACAATCCGTACGAGGTTGAGGCGAGGGCGGCGGAGGCCGCCTTCGCGAGCAGATCCTGAACCGGGAGAAGCGCGTGACCGATCGATCCGTCATCACCATCGAGCGACACATCATCGAGCAGGAGCGGCTCTTCCCCGAGGCGACGGGCGCCTTCAGCAACGTGCTCTACGATATCGCTCTCGCGGCCAAGCTGATCAGTCGCGAGGTGCGCCGCGCGGGGCTGATCGGGATCCTGGGGAAGACGGGCACCGTGAACGTCCACGGCGACGAGGTGAAGAAGCTGGACGAGTACGCGCACGACGTCATCTTCCGCGCGCTCGACCACTGCGGCCACCTCTGCGTGATGGGCTCGGAGGAGTCGGAGGAGCTCCTCGACGTGCCGCCCCAGTTCGCCACGGGCAACTACGCGGTGCTCTACGACCCGCTGGACGGCTCGTCGAATATCGATGCGAACGTCTCCATCGGCACGATC
>DASSTO010000116.1:0-29283 GCA_035707865.1 Longimicrobiaceae bacterium
AGCCCAGCTGGGTGCGGATCTTGGAGATGTCCGCCTGCGAATGCCTCACGTCGCCCTCACGGAAGGGGCCGTACTCCGCCGCAAGCCCCGCCAGCTCCGGCTGTACGCGAGCGAGCCCGTCGCGGATCGCGGCGTAGAGATCGTTCAGCGTCGTTCGATCTCCCACGGCCACGTTGTAGACCTCGCCCGCCCCCGCCTCGCCCACCGCCATCGCCGCGAGCAGGTTCGCCTGCACCACGTTGTCGATGTAGCAGAAGTCGCGAGAGGTCTCCCCGTCGCCGTTGATCACGCAGGTGCGCCCGGAGAGCAGTCGGCCGATCCAGCGGGGGATCACCGCCGCGTACGCCCCGTCCGGGTCCTGACGGCGGCCGAAGACGTTGAAATAGCGCAGGCCCGTCGTCGCGATCCCGTAGGTGCGACGGAAGACGTCCGCGTAGAGCTCGTTGACGTACTTCGTCACCGCGTAGGGAGAGAGCGGCCGGCCGATCCGGTCCTCCACCTTGGGCAGCCCCGGGTGATCGCCGTACGTACTGCTGCTCGCGGCGTAGACGAAGCGCTTCACGCCCGCGTCCCTGGCCGCCACCAGCATGTCGAGGAAGCCGGTGATGTTGGAGGCGTTGGTGGTGATCGGGTCGGCGATCGAGCGCGGCACGCTCCCCAGCGCCGCCTGGTGCAGCACGTAGTCCACGCCCTCGCACACGGCCTCGCAGGTGGCGAGGTCGCGGATGTCGCCCTCGGTGAAGCGGAAGCGCGCCCAGGCATCCTCCCCCACCTGGGCGCGCACGTCCTCCAGGTTGTGCCGGTAGCCGGTCGAGAAGTTGTCCAGGCCCCACACCGTCTGCCCGAGCCGCAGCAGGTGCTCCACCAGGTTGCTGCCGATGAACCCCGCGGCGCCCGTCACCAGCCACGTGCGCGGGCTCGCCCGGAGCTCCCGCACCACCTCGTCGTAGCGGCTCACGCGATCACCTCCTCCAGGCAGAGCTCCTCCGGGAGCGCCGCGCGCAGCGCCTCGACGATGCGCTCCGCGGCTCTCCCGTCCCACCCCTCGGGCCCGCGCTCACCCGGCGCGCTGCGGCCCTGCGCGCGCGCCGCAGCGACGCTCTCCAGCACCCCCGCCACCGTGGGCGGCCACGCCACCAGACGGTTCGTCCCCTCACTCACCGTCACCGGCCGCTCCGTCTGCTCGCGCAGCGTGACGCAGGGCACCCCCAGTGCCGTCGTCTCCTCCTGCAGCCCTCCGGAATCGGTCAGCACCAGCGCAGAGCCGTCCGTGAGCGAGAGCATCTCGGAATAGCCCAGCGGCTCCAGCACCGTGAGCCGCTCCAGGTGCCCGTCGAGCCCGAAGGCCTCCGCGTTCTTCCGCGTCCTGGGGTGAAGCGGCAGCACCACGGGCAACTCCCGGGAGATCTCGCCGCAGGCCTCCAGCAGACGGGCGAGCGTCTCGGGCTCGTCCACGTTGCTCGGCCGGTGCAGCGTGGCCGCCACGTAGCCGCCCCTCAGGAGCCCCAGGCGCCCCGGCACGCCCAGTGCCCTCGCCTTCGGCAGCTGGTGATGGAGGGTGTCGATCATCACGTTGCCCACGAAGACCGCCCGCTCGGCGGGGATCCCCTCCGCGAGCAGGTTCGGGTGCGCATCCCTGCTCGGGGTCAGCAGCAGGTCCGAGAGGCGGTCGGTGAGCACGCGGTTGACCTCCTCGGGCATGCGCCAGTCGCGGCTCCGCAGGCCCGCCTCCACGTGCGCGATCTTACAGCCGAGCGCTTCCTTCTTCTTGCTCGCCACCAGCGCGCACGCCAGCGTGCTGTTCACGTCGCCCACCACCACCACCCACTCGGGGCGGACCTCCTCCAGCACGGGCTCGAAGGCCTCCATCACGCGCGCCGTCTGCTGCGCGTGGCTGCCGCTGCCCACGCCCAGGTGGTAGTCGGGCTCGGGCAGCGAGAGGTCCTGGAAGAAGGCGTCCGACATGCGCGCGTCGTAGTGCTGGCCCGTGTGCACCAGCACGCCCTCGTCACCCGCCGCCGAGAGCGCACGCAGGATCGGCGCGACCTTCATGAAGTTCGGCCTCGCCCCCGCCACCACCAGTGCCCGCATCAGTGGACCGCCTGGAGCGTGCCCCGCTTCGGACCGTCGATCTCCACTCCGCTGAGCCCGATCACCTTCGCCCGCCCGTGCACCCGGCGCATGATACCGCGCGTGTCCACGATGAGCGGGGCGTGCTCGGCCACGAAGGCGTAGTCCACCTCCGAGTGGTCGGTGACGATCACCACGCAATCGCTCTCCTGCAGCCGCTCGGTCGTCAGCTCCACCGAGTGCATCGGCAGGCCCTCCAGCGGCGTGTGGCCGTCGTCCTTGATCGTGGCGCAGAACGGATCGTGGTAGGCGACCTCCGCCCCCTTCTCCTGCAGCAGGTGCAGCACCTCCAGCGAGGGGCTCTCGCGCAGGTCGTCGATGTCCTTCTTGTACGCGACGCCCAGCACCAGCACGCGGCTGCCGTTGATCGCCTTCTTCGCGTCGTTCAGCGCGTCGCCTACCTTCTTGACCACGAACTGCGGCATCTCCGCGTTGATCTCGCTGCTCAGCTCGATCATGCGCGTCTTGAACGAGAGGGTGCGCATCTTCCAGGAGAGGTAGTGCGGGTCGAGCGGAATGCAGTGCCCGCCCAGCCCGGGGCCCGGCGTGAACTTCATGAAGCCGAAGGGCTTCGTCGCCGCCGCCTCGATCACCTCCCACACGTCCACCCCCAGGCGGTCGCAGACCTGCGCCATCTCGTTGACCAGCGCGATGTTGATCATGCGAAAGGTGTTCTCGTAGAGCTTCACCAGCTCCGCCGCCTCGCTGCTGCTCACCGGCACCACCGTCTCGAAGATCTGGTCGTAGAGCGCCAGCCCCACCTCGGTGCACGCCGGCGTCAGCCCGCCCAGCACCTTCGGCGTGTTCCGCGTGTGCCACACCGGGTTGCCCGGGTCCACCCGCTCGGGGCTGAAGCAGAGGAAGAAGTCCTCGCCCACGCTGAGCCCCTTCTGCTCGAAGACCGGCAGCATCGCCTCGCGGGTGGTACCCGGGTAGGTCGTCGACTCCAGGATGATCACCTGCCCCGGCCGCAGCGCGTCCGCCACGGCGCGCGTGGCGCTGACCACGAAGGAGAGATCCGGGTCCTTCGTCTTGGAGAGCGGGGTCGGCACGCAGATGCTGATGGCGTCGCACTCCGAGAGGCGCGAGAGGTCGGTCGTCGCGGAGAGCAGGCCCTCGCCCACGTAGGCCGCGAGCACGTCGGAGGCGATGTCCTGAATGTGGCTCTCACCGCGGTTCACCCCCGCCACCACCCGCTCGCTCACGTCGAAGCCGAGCGTCCTGTAACCCGAGCGCGCCATCTCCACCGCCAGCGGCAACCCCACGTACCCGAGCCCGATCACCCCCAGCACCGCGGTGTGGTCCTTGATCCGGTCCCTCAGCTCCTGGTAGGCCGTGTCGCTCATCGGTCCTGGTCCTCGTCATCCGTGGTTGATCAAGCGGGCGAGCCTATAAAGCTCGGCCCGTGCACGCGAAATCTAACGTTCTGCCGTGCTCCTGTAGAGCGCTTCCGACCCTCGCACCCCGTGTGCCGGCCGCCGCCACCGTCTCGATCGCGCGTACCCGCCCGCCAGCGCTGCGGTTTCGCGAATCCTGCCCCGTCCCGATGGAACCGCTGGCTCGCTCATGTCGTGCATCAGCTGTTGCGCGGGCGCGACACCACCCCCGCCGCCCGCAGCCGCTCCACGATCGCGCGCACGCTCTCCTCGACGCTCTGCGCCGTGGTGTCGAGCGTGAGATCGGCCGCCTCCGGCGCCTCGTACGGGCTGCTGATGCCGGTGAAGTGCAGGATCTCGCCGCGCTCGGCCTTCTCGTAGAGCCCCTTGGGGTCACGGGCTTTCACCGTCTGGAGGTCCGCGTGCACGTGGACCTCGACGAAGCGGCCCTCCGGCAGCAAGGCGCGCGCCCGCGCCCGATCCGCGCGGAAGGGCGAGACGAAGGTGCAGAGGACGATGTTGCCCGCCTCGAAGAAGAGCCGCGCCACCTCGCCCACGCGGCGGATGTTCTCCCGGCGGTCGTCGGCGCCGAAGCCGAGGTCGCCGCAGAGGCCGTGGCGCACCTGGTCGCCGTCGAGAAGCATCGTCTGGCAGCCGAGGCCGAAGAGCTCCTTCTCCAGCTCCCTGGCGATGGTGCTCTTGCCGGCGCCCGAGAGCCCGGTGAACCAGAGCACCGCGGCCTTGTGGCCGTTCCTCGCCTCCCTCTCCTCGCGCGGGATGTTCCACGACTCCCACACCACGTCCGGCGAGACGCTCCGCTCGGCGGGCGCGGCCTCCTTGGCCTCACCCCGGATCATGCCCGCGGCCACCGTCACGTGCGTGTGCGGGTCCACGAGGATGAAGCTCCCCGTGGTGTGGTTCTGCGCGTACGCGTCGAAGAAGAGCGGCTGGCTCGTGAGGATCTGCACGCGGCCGATGTCGTTCAGCCCCAGCGCGCCGGCCTCCTCGCGGTGCAGCGTGTCGACGTCGATGCGATAGACGATCTCCGTGACGAAGGCCTGCACCTGCCGCGAGGTGTGCATCAGCACGTACGGTACCGAGGGGTCGAGCGGCTTCTCGTTCATCCAGCAGAGGATGGCGTCGAAGCGGTTGCCGACGGTGGGCAGGTTGCGCTTGCGCACGATCATCTCGCCGCGGCTGACGTCGATCTCGTCCTCGAGCGTCAGCACCACGGCGTCTCCGGCAGCGGCCTCGGCGAGGGAGCCGTCGGCGGTGTCGATCGAGCGCACGCGGCTGCCGTGGCCGCTCGGGAGCACCACGACCTCCTCGCCGGGCTGGATGGTGCCGGAGGCGATCCGGCCGGCGAAGCCACGGTAGTCCTGGTGCGGGCGGACGACGTACTGAACGGGCAGGCGGAAGTCCACCAGGTTGCGGTTCGCCCCCACGTTGACCGTCTCCAGGTGGTGCAGGAGCGTGCTGCCGTCGTACCACGGCATGCGCTCGCTCTTCTCCACCACGTTGTCGCCCACCAGCGCGCTGATGGGGATGAAGGTCAGGTCCTGGACGTCGAGCTTCTCGGCGAAGCGCGTGTACTCCTCGACGATCTCCTCGTAGACGGCCTCGTCGTAGTCGACCAGGTCCATCTTGTTGACCGCCACCACGATGTGCGGAATGCGCAGGAGGCTGGCGATGAAGCCGTGGCGCTTGCTCTGGGTCAGCACGCCCTTGCGCGCGTCCACGAGCACGATCGCCAGCTCGGCGGTGCTCGCGCCGGTCACCATGTTGCGCGTGTACTGCAGGTGGCCCGGCGTGTCCGCGATGATGAACTTGCGCTTGGGCGTGGCGAAGTAGCGGTACGCCACGTCGATGGTGATGTTCTGCTCGCGCTCGGCGCGCAGCCCGTCGGTGAGCAGCGCCAGGTTGACGTAGCCCTCGCCGCGCTGCCTGCTCGTGCGCTCCACCGCCTCCATCTGGTCGGCGAAGATGCTCTTGGTGTCGTAGAGCAGCCGCCCGATCAGCGTGCTCTTCCCGTCGTCGACGCTCCCCGCCGTGGAGAAGCGCAGCAGGTCCATCTCGAGGTACGGGTTCTCGCTGCCGTCGGCGGGCGCGGGGTGCGGAAGAAGCGTGGTCATATGTCCAGTGCCAGGTTCAAAGTGCCAAGTGCCAGGTGCGGCATCCTCGGGCTTCGGATCAGTGCTCGGGCTCCTGCGCACGGACCCTCACCCGGCGCGCTGAGACGCGCCACCCTCGCCCGCTTGCGGGCGAGGGGACTACGGCGACGGTGCGCCAGACCCACGACCCCTCTGCCATTCATGGGAGAGGGTGGCGGCTCTAAGGCCGCCGGGTGAGGGCCACACGCCCATGCCCGGTCGAGAGCCGCCGCCCCCCCCCCGAATCCCGAATCCTGCCGTCCCCTAGAAGTACCCCTGCTTCTTCCGATCCTCCATCGCGGCTTCGCTGCGCTTGTCGTCGCTGCGCCCGCCGCGCTCGGTGACGCGCGCGGCGGCTACCTCCTGGATGATCGCTTCGAGTGTATCCGCCTCCGACTCCCAGACGCCCGTGCAGGTGATGTCGCCGATCGTGCGGCAGCGGATGCGGCGGCTCTCGGCCGTCTCGCCGGGGAGCACGCGGTTGTTCTCGCCCACGGCCAGCAGCACCCCGTCGCGCTCCACCACCTCGCGCTCGTGCGCGAAGTAGAGCGAGGGGAGGTGGATCCGCTCCTCGGCGATGTACTGCCAGACGTCCATCTCCGTCCAGTTGGAGAGGGGGAAGACGCGGAAGTGCTCGCCGAGGCCCTTTCGGCCGTTGAAGAGGTTCCAGAGCTCGGGGCGCTGGTTCTTCGGATCCCACTGCCCGAAGGCGTCGCGGTGGCTGAAGAAGCGCTCCTTGGCCCTGGCCTTCTCCTCGTCGCGCCGGCCCCCGCCGAAGGCGGCGTCCACCTTCAGCTCCTTGAGAGCGTCGAGGAGCGTCACCGTCTGCAGCGAGTTGCGGCTCGGGTTCGGGCCCGGCTCCTCCTGGACGCGGCCGGCGTCGATCGACGACTGCACGGTGCGCACGATCAGCTCCGCGCCGGTGACCTCGGCCAGCCAGTCGCGGTACTCGATCGTCTCGGGGAAGTTGTGGCCCGTGTCGATGTGCAGTAGCGGGAAGGGGAACTTCCCCGGCCAGAAGGCCTTCTGCGCCAGGCGGACCATGACGATGGAATCCTTGCCGCCGGAGAAGAGGAGCACCGGCCGCTCGAACTGGGCGGCGGCCTCGCGCATCACGAAGATCGCCTCGCTCTCGAGCTGGGCCAGGTGGCTCTTGCGATACGAGGCCGCCGGGACGGAAGCGCGGCCCTGCGCGAGCTCGCCGCGGTCGTTCAGTAGCTGTGTCGACATCAGAAATGCCAGAAGAGGGGAACGAAGACCATGATCGTCGCCAGCACCAGAAGTGTAAGCGGGAAGCCGAGTCGGAAGAAGTCCGTGAACCGGTATCCCCCCAGGCCGTAGACCATGGTATTGGTCTGGTAGCCGATGGGCGTCAGGAAGCTGGCCGAGGCGGCGATCGTCACCGCGATGGCGAAGGGGCGCGGGTCGGCGCCCACGGCGGCGGCGGCCGCGACGGCGATCGGGAACATCATCACCGCGGCCGCGTTGTTGGTGATGAGCTCCGTGAGCACGATGGTGGAGACGGTGACGGCGAAGAGCACCCCGAGCGGCCCCCAGCCGTGGAAGACGCTCACGATGGCGCCGCCGAGCAGCTTCGCCAGTCCGCTCCTCTCGATCGCCGCGCCGATGCCGAAGGATGCCGCGATGATGAGGAGCACGTCGATCTCGATGGACGCGCGCGCCTCCCACGGCGTGAGCACCTTCGTCGCCACCAGCGCGAGCGCGCCGAGGAGCGACGCCTGCAGGATGGGAAGCAGCCCCGCGCCGGCAACCACGACTACCGCGAGGGCGATCAACCCCACGAGGATTCCCTGCCGGCTGCTCACGGGCGGGTGCCCGCCCAGGTGCGCGACGAGCAGGAAGTCGTTCCGGTGACGCCAGCGGTTTCCGAACTCCGAATCGGTCACCAGAAGCAGCGTGTCGCCCTCGCGCAGGCGCACCTCGCCGAGCTTCGCCCGCACCCGCTCGCCCGCGCGGTGGATCGCCACCACCGCCGCCTGGTAGCGGCTGCGGAAGTCGGCCTCCTTGAGCGTCTTCCCCAGCAGCGGCGAGGTCGCGCTCACCACCACCTCGAAGAAGGTGCGCGACCCCGGCGCGACGCTCTCCGGCAGCTGCTTGCTCGTCTCCGCGGCGAGCCCGCGCATCGATTGCAGGTCGCGGATCATGTCCGCGCGCCCGGCGAAGATCAGCCGGTCGCCGCCGCGCAGGCGGGTGGACGGCGCCGCGGGGGTGATCACCTGCCCGCCCCGCTCGATCTCCGCCAGGAAGACGCCCTGCAGGCTGCGCAGGCCGCCGGTCTCGACCGTCTGGCCGTCGAGCGGCCCGGAGGGCACCACCTCCATGTGCACCACGTACTCGCGGATCTCCTCCTCGAACTGCTGCCGTGCACCGCGGCGATCCGGAAGCAGCCGCTGGGAGAAGAGCACCAGGAGCGCCACGCCGACGACGGCGACCGGCAGGCCGACGCGGGTGATCTCGAAGAGCCCCATCGGCTTCATGCCGTACTGCTCCATCAGCCCCGAGACCACGAGGTTGGTCGAGGTGCCGATGACCGTGATCGTCCCGCCGAGGATGGTGGCGAAGGAGATCGGCATCAGGTACCAGGAGGCGGGGCGGTTGCGCTTGTCAGCCCAGTCCGCCACCTGCGGCGCGAGCATCGCGACGATCGGCGTGTTGTTGAGGAACGCCGAGGCGACCGCCGTGGGAGCGAGCAGCCGCAGCAGCCGTAGCCGCCCCCCGTCGCCGTTGCCGAGGATGGCCGCGATGAGCGGCTGCAGCGCGCCCGTCTTCTCCACCGCCGCGGCCAGGACGAAGAGCGCCGCGACGGTGATCGGGGCCGGGTTCGAGAAGCCGGAGAAGGCATCGCCCGAGGAGATGACCCCGCTCACCAGCAGCACGATGTCCGCGCCTACGATGACGACGACGGGCGAGACGACGTCGCGCACCAGCAGCGCGACGGCCCCGACGACGACCGCCAGCGTGAGCCAGGCCTCCCAGCTCATGGGTGGGCGTACAACGCGGGCCCGAGTCGGGCGTCGGCAGGGGACCGAAGGCCCGGCGCCTGGCCCTCACCCGGCGCGCTGAGACGCGCCACCCTCTCCCGCAAGCGGGCGAGGGGACTACGGCAGTCGTGCACCAGACCCAAGTCCCCTCTCCCATTCATGGGAGAGGGTGGCGGCTCTAAGGCCGCCGGGTGAGGGCCCACGCTCCGCTGCCAGAGCATCGCACCAACGCCACACATCATACCGCGGCGGCCTCGTTCCCCTCGTAGAGCGCTCGCACCACCGGCACGACCGAGGCGGCCGCGCCCGGGGCGCAGGCCAGGATCCCGTGCGGCTGGCGCGGGTCGGGCTTGTTGTAGCGCAGCGGCTCACCGCGGCAGTCCGTCACCGCGCCGCCCGCCTCGCGCAGGATCACCTCGGGCGCGCAGGTGTCCCACTCCTTCATGAAGGCGACCGGGTGGACGTAGAGGTCGCGCCGCCCCTCGGCGATCCGCGAGCACTTCACCCCCACCGAGCCGCACGGCTCCACGTCCGTGATGCCCAGTGCCTCCTGCACGCGAAGCACGAGCGGCTCCGCGTGCGAGCGCGAGCCCACCAGCCGGAGCGGCTCCCCGTCCACCGGCGCGCGCTCCAGGCGCGCCCGCACCCCGCCCCTCTCCACCCAGGCCCCCAGCCCGCGCGCGGCGCTGAAGAGCACGTCCCCGTCGGGCAGGTAGACGACGCCGAGCACCGGCTCGCCGTCCTCCACGAGGCCGATCATGATGGAGAACTCGCCGTTCTGCGCCAGGAACTCCTTGGTGCCGTCGAGCGGGTCCACGATCCAGACGCGGCGCGCACCGAGCCTCTCGGCGGAGTCCCTCGACTCCTCCGAGAGGATGGCGTCGTCGGGGAACGCCTCGCGCAGCCGGGCCACGATCACGTCGTTGGCGGCGTGGTCCGCCTGCGTCACCGGCGACGCATCGGCCTTGGCGATGGAGGTGGCCGTTCCGTAGAAGCTCATCGCCGCGGCACCCGCGGCGCGGGCGGCGCGGAGGGCGACGTCGTATCGGTGCTGGAGCTCGGCCATCCCGAGAGGCAAGTGAATACCCAACCGTTTCCTTCCTATCTTGGTGCATGCCCACCCGCCCAGGCGCGCCCCGCGACAAATCCCCCCACCCCCTTTGAGAAAGGGGGGAGAACTGCCACTCCGCGCTGGGACCAAGTCCCCTCGCCCGCTTGCGGGAGAGTGCCCGAAAGCGTCTCAGCGCGCCGGGTGAGGGCCAGATCGGCGGAAGCGCCCACCGGCTCGGAGCGAGCCCTCGTAAGTATCGGTGCGTGAGAGGGGTTCGTGCAACCCGCGAGGCGCCGACGGCCGATCGCGGCCCGTCGGCCCGAGCGTCCGGACCGGCGCCAGGGCAGGACGCGTGCCCGGGCCTCGCTGCGACCCGGGCACGCGTCCATGGGGGCTCTGCTGCGGGGGAGAAGGAGGAGGGAAGGCACCTCCCCCGCTTCCATCGGAGGGATCAACCCACGGAGGTGTAATCGTACTTGTAGTAGCCCCCGTACTGCGGCACCTCGGCGTCGGGGTCGTTCAGGACCGCGCCGATGACGTTCGCCCCCACGATGCCGAGCTGCTGCATCGCGAGCTGGGCCGCCTCGCGCTGCGTCTGCCCCGCGCGGACCACCAGCAGCACGCCGTCGGCCTTCGCCGCGAGCGCGCCCGCCTCGGAGGCGGCCAGCAGAGGCGGCGAGTCGATGATCACCATGTCGTACTCCCGCTGGAACCAGGCGAGCGCGCTCTCCATCCTGCGCCCGCCCAGCAGCTCCACCGGCACGTCGGAGAGCGAGCCGCAGGGCAGGACGCTGAGGTTCTCGATGCCCGGGAGCAGGATCGCGTCCGTCATCCGGACCTCCTGGAGCAGCACGTCCGTCAGCCCCGGCTCCCGCGGGATCCCGAGCTGGCTCTCGAGCCGGGGGCGACGGAAATCGCAGCTGACCAGGAGGATGTGCTGTCCCTGCTCCGCGAGCGCGACCGCGAGGTTGATCGCCGTCATCGTCTTCCCCTCGCCGGGCGCCGTGCTGGTGACGACCAGGCTGCGCAGCTGCTGCTCCCCCTGCGAGAAGAGGATGTTGTTCCGCAGCATCCGGTAGGCTTCCTGCGCCTCGCCGCTCGGCGCCACGTGCTCCAGGCGTGCCACCGAGGTCGCCGGCTGGCGCGCCGGCTTCTTCCCCGGGCCGAGCAGCTTCGGCGCGCGCACGCGGACCTGCGCCTGCGAGCCGACCGGCGGGATCACCGCGAGACCGGGAACGTGCAGCACGCGCTGCACCTCGTCGCGGCGCCGGATGGAGGTGTTCAGCGTCTCCCGCAGCAGCGCGCCGCCCACTCCGAGCAGAAGCCCGAACATCAGGCCGAGCGCGAGCTTCTGCGTGCGGTTGGTGTCCGTGGGGAACGCGCCCTGGGCCAGGTTGACGATCTCCACCTGCCCGGCTTCGACGGCCTCCGCGATCCTCGCCTTCTCGTACTCCTGGCGGAGCTCGTCGCCGATCGAGCGTAACGTCTCCACCCGCTGGGTCAGCTGCAGCTCGGTCGCCTCCGTGGTGGAGAGGTGCTGGAGCGACGCCACGTTGCTGTCCCGCTGCGCGTTCAGGCTCGCGAGCTGAAGGTCGAGAGAGCGGATCTGGGCGCGCACCGCCTCCACCAGCCGCGCCTGGGCCGCCTTCATCGCGACACTCAGCTGCCGGACGTCCGGGTGCTCGGGCGTGCGGCCCCAGACGATCATGGAGTCGCGCGCCCTCTCGTACTGGCTCAGCTGCCCCGCGAGCTGGCCGATCACGGGGTTTGCGCTGATGCCCGGCGCCGCGACCAGCGCTCCGATCCGGCTGCTGACCCCCTCGCTGGACGGTGTGACGAGCCCGCTGAGCAGCGACTGGTACAGGCGCCGGTCCGACTCGAGCGACTCCCGCTGGGCGTCGAGCTGCATGATCTGCGACTGCTCGCCGGTGAACTTGTCGCGGGTGCTGTACGCCTGCTCCGTGCTCCGGAAATGGCTCAGCTCCAGTTGCGCCTCCGTCAGGAGCGAGTCGGTCTCCCCGAGCTGCTGGTGCAGGAAGACGCGCCGTCGCGTGCTCGTCTGCTGCGCACTGCGCGCGTTCACCTCCTGGTAGACCTGCACGATCTCGTTGACCACCCGGGTGGCGACCGCCGGGTGCACCGACCGGTAGGCCACGTCGATCCCGTCCGTGCCCTGCCTCGGGCGCGCCTGGAGATTCTCCGTCACCCGGTTGATCGCCATCATCCGGGGCAGGACGACCCAGGATGCACTCGCGACGCCCGGGTTGGCGCGCACGGTGAAGCGCACGTGGTCGAACCCGATCGGCGATCCGTACGCCGCCGTGCGCTTCTGCCCCCCCATCACCGCGGTCACCCCGCCCGCGCCGAAGGTGAGCCGGATAGAATCCATCACCTCCGGGGGAAGCGTGACGGCGACGTCCGAAACGACCGCCGGGGGCGCGTTGTCCGACGCCGAGACCAGCCGCAGCCCCTCGTGATCCACCACCTCGCCCACCACGCCCCGCCCTTGCAGCACCATCAGCTCGGACGTGATGGGATCCATCGGCACGATCGAGGTCTTCTGCGTCGGCTGGTCCACGAGGTCGCTCGTCGCCACCGAGGGGCCACGAAGGCGGAGGAACGCGGCCGCCTGGTACACCACGGCCTGCCGCGAGAGCAGGTAACTCGTGGCACCCAGGCTCACCGCCGCCGCCAGGACGATCCACCAGCGATTGCGGCGCAGGCTGTCGAATACCTCTCGAAGATTCAGCACGCCCTCGCCGCTCTCGGCGGCGAGGGCGGCGTGGGCCGCGCCATAGTCCGTCCGGACCCTGCGCGTCACCGGGGAATCCGGCTGGAACTCTGAAGATTCAGGCATCGGATAGCCGAAGGTACGGAGAATGTCGCGAGAGCGGGCTCTCTCTCACCACGTTCAGACGGACCGGGGCACGACGGCGCCGGGCCATCCGGCGGATTCGACTCGCCAGGGGATGCCCGCCACCCTGTACCCGCGTTCGATCCCGGTCCGACAGCGCTCGCTCAGCGGCGACACGCTCTCGGGCACCAGGAGCTCGACCGCCGCGAGGATCTCGTCCACGTTTTCCCCGGCGAGGCCGGTCGTCAACTCCCGGAGCGCCCCCTCGATGACGTCGGCGCCGCCCTCGTTCGTCCTCACGACGCGCACCTTCTCCACGCCGGTCGGCACCGTCTGCTCGGCCTCGGTCATCAGCTCCTCGTACAGCTTCTCGCCGGGTCGCAGGCCGGTGAAGGCGATCGGCATCTCCGTGTACGGCTCCAGCCCCGAGAGGCGAATCAGGTTCTCGGCCAGCGTCAGGATCTTCACCGGCTCCCCCATCTCGAGCATCGCGATCCGGCCCGCGGCCTCCGGCAGCGCGGCGGCCTGGAGCACCAGCTGCACCGCTTCCGGGATCGTCATGAAGAAGCGCGTCACGTCGCGGTGGGTCACGGTGACGGGCCCGCCCGCTTCGATCTGGCGCCTGAACAGCGGGATCACGCTGCCGTCGGAGCCCAGGACGTTGCCGAAGCGCACGGCCCGGAAGTCCGTGCGCGAGTCCCTGAGCTCGGGCAGCCCGAGGATGGTCCGCTCCGCGATCCGCTTCGTCGCTCCCATCACGCTCGACGGGTTCACCGCCTTGTCGGTGGAGATGAGCACGAACTTCCGGGCGCCGTACCGGGCCGCGGCGCGCGCCACCGCCAGCGTGCCGAAGACGTTGTTACGCACGGCCTCGGGCACGTTGCTCTCCATCATCGGCACGTGCTTGTAGGCCGCCGCGTGCAGGACGTAGTCGGGCCGGTACTCGGCGAAGACGTGATCGATCCGCTCGGCGTTGGCGACGTCGGCGATGACCGGCACCACCTCGGCGCGCGGGTACTTCCGCATCAGCTCGTGGTGGATGAAGTAGAGCGCGCTCTCGGCCTGCTCCACGAGGACCAGCCGCGCGGGCTCGTACGACGTGACCTGCCGCGCCAGCTCCGACCCGATGGAGCCGGCGCCGCCGGTGATGAGCACCGTCTTCTCCCGCAGATCCGCGCGGATCATCCTCATGTCGAGCCGCACCGGCTCCCGGCCGAGCAGGTCCTCGATCCGGACCGCCCGCAGCTGGCTCAGGCGGGCCCGCCCGTCGAGCAGCTCCCCGAGCGGCGGGATGATCTTGAACTCGACGCCCACGCCCGCGCACCGCTCCGTGAGCCTGCGCATCTGCTCGCCCGTCGCCGAGGGAATGGCGAGGACGACCATCTCCACGCGGTAGCGCTCCACCAGCCGCGCCAGGTCGGCCGTGGTGCCGAGGATCGGCACGCCGTGGATCCGCCAACCCTGCTTGACCGGGTTGTCGTCCACCAGCCCCACCGGGTGGATGCCGCCGGCGGATTCCGTGTGCACCTCCCGGAGCAGCCGGGCGCCGGCGTTCCCGGCCCCCACGATCAGTGTCCGCTTGCCGCCACGCGACCAGGCATCCGGCTGAGATTCCTCCCGCAGCCAGCGCACCCCGAAGCGCGAGCCCCCGAAGCAGAGGACCGCCGCACCCCAGTCGAGCAACAGGATGGAGCGCGGGACCGCGCCGCCGAAGCCGACCACGAGGACGAGCGCGCCGAACGCCACCGTGCTGATGGTCACCGCCTTGACCAGCGCCACCAGATCGAACATCCCCACGTGACGCCACCAGCCGTTGTAGACCCCGAAGGCCCGGAACGCCGCGACCCGCAGCACGATCAGGAGCGGGACGGTGTCGAGGAAGACCGTCGCGTACCGGGACGGGATCTCGAAGTCGAAGCGCAGCGCGTACGCAAGCCAGTAGGCGAGCGGGATCAGCAGCAGCTGGATCGCCAGGATGATCTTCCGGCGGTGCCGCACCAGCACACCGGGAAGCTCGGCTCCGGGGGCGTCGCCGGTCGACGGGTCGAAGATGGCGATCCCATGCACCAGCGTGGCCGGTTCGGCAGCCGACTGCGGTTTCATAGAAGCGGATGCGCCGTGAGCGAGAGCCGAAAGGCGGGGCCGGGAAGGCCGACGACTTTCTGGCGGCGGGGAAGACGCACGAAACTAGACCGCCGCGCCACTTGGAGGGTGGACGCGGCGGTCGACGTGCAAAACCGGGACCCGGCGCCAGCGCGCGATCCGGTGCCCGAAACCCTAGGGAAATACTGGCTTCTACGGTCTCTACCGACCTCCGTTGCGGTCCATCCCGGGGCCGGTGTGTTGCAGGCGCGCTACATCTGGCGGGCGAGTCCCGCACGGGCAGCCGGCCGGGCCGCGTGGACGCGCTCGACGATCCCCACGACCCGCTCCAGCTGGCCCTGCGTCAGGTTGGAGCCCGAGGGGAGGCAGAGGCCGCGCGAGAAGAGATCCTCGGCCACCGCGCCCCCGTGCCGATCGCACCCGGCGAAGACCGGCTGGAGGTGCATCGGCTTCCAGACGGGGCGCGCCTCGATGTTCTCGGCCTCCAGGGCGAGGCGCACGGCCTCCCGGTCGGCGCCGAACTCACCCGGATCGATGGTGAGGCAGGTGAGCCAGCGCGTGTGGCGGCCCCACGGCGCCTCGGGCATGAACTCCACCCCCGGAAGCGCACCCAGGACCTCCCGGTAGAACTCGAAGTTGCGACGGCGCGCCTCCACCCGCTCGCCGAGCACGCGGAGCTGACCGCGGCCGATGCCCGCCAGCACGTTGCTCATGCGGTAGTTGTAGCCGATCTCCGAGTGCTGGTAGTGCGGCGCAGGATCGCGCGCCTGCGTGGCCAGCTTCCGAGCGTGCGACACCAGGACCTCGTCCTCCGAGACCAGCATCCCGCCCCCGGAGGTCGTGATGATCTTGTTGCCGTTGAAGGAGAAGATCCCCGCCTTCCCCAGGGTGCCGGGCGCCCGTCCCCCGCAGGCCGCACCCAGCGCCTCGGCGGCATCCTCCACCACCGGAACGCCATATCGATCGCACGCGGCGAGGATGGGGGTCAGGTTGGCGCTCTGCCCGTAGAGGTGGACCACCACCACCGCCTTCGGGAGCCGGCCGGCCCGCGCGCGCCGCTCCAGGGCCTCCTCCAGCAGCGCCGGGTCCATGTTCCACGACGCCCGCTCGCTGTCGACGAACACCGGCGCGGCGCCGAGATAGACGATCGGGTTCACGCTCGCGGAGAAAGTGAGCGAGGAGACGAGCACCTCGTCCCCCGGCCCCACCCCCACCAGCTGCAGCGCCAGGTGCAGCGCCGCGGTGCCCGACGAGAGGGCGGCGGCGTGCCCCGCGCCGACCGCCGCGCAGAACTCGCGCTCGAAAGCGTCCACGTGCGGCCCGAGCGGGGCGATCCAGTTGGTGGCGAACGCCTCGGCGACGAAGCGCTCCTCCTCGCCGCCCATGTGGGGGGAGGAGAGATAGATGCGGTCGTGGTCCGGCATAGAGGGGGCTCCAGGAGTTCTCGAGGTACTGATTGACGGTGATTCCCGTGGCCCTCGTCTGCGCGGATGCGGGGGCACGGGGCGGCTCGGGGTGCATCCGCGGCTGTAGTGGGAGGCTCGGGCGCCGGCGCGCGGGCCCTCACCCGGCGGAGAGCAGCTGGGCCTCCCCCCCGAAGCTCCGCACGGCCGCGGCGAGGCCGGTGTCCGCCGTCACGAGTGTCAGCCGCTCCCCGAGGGCGACCGCGAGGTGCAGCGCGTCCAGCGACCGGAGCGGGACGGCGAACGTCGTGATGCGGTCACGGGCGTCCTCGTAGTGCTTCGCCCGGAGCAGGATCCTCCGGTAGTACCCGGCCTCGACATGAGCGCGGAAGGCACCGATGACGGTTCGGCCGTCAGACTCCTCCATCTCTCCCATGCGAACCTTGCGGGCCACCGCGGAGCAGAGCTCCACCTCCGTCAGCGAGCTGATGGCGGGCTCCATCGTCGCCCTCAGTAGCTCTTCGGCGGACCCGCTCAGCGGCTCCGGACAGTAGTACGCGGCCAGTACCGAGGTGTCGATGTAGAGGCTCAAAATCGCCCCGCCTCCCGCTCGCTGATGACGTCCTCGCCGAGCGTCCCACCCCGCACCCCTATCGAGTCGCGCAGCGCCTTCATGCTCGGCAGCCGGGGCGCGCACCGCTCCGGTGGGACCAGCCGCGCCACCGGCTCGCCACGGCGGACCACCGTCACCTCCTCACCCCGCGCGATCGCCTTCAGCACCGCGCTGAGATTGCGGCGCAACTCCCGGATCCCGATCTCTTCCATGCGGCCTCCCTCTTGTGTACATATGCAGTGTACACGAGCGCGGTGGCTCTGTCAACCGGGCGCTGCCGTGTCATACCAGACCCCGCGCATCCGCCGCCCCCGCATGCGCCTCCTCCGCTGGTTCCCTCCCCCACACGCCCGATCCGTCGGTCCGCTCCGCAGCCCCAGTCCCCTCGCCCGCTTGCGGGAGAGGGTGGCGGCTCTCAGGCCGCCGGGTGAGGGCCCCCGCGCCGGCGCCTCGGAACCGCGCCGATACCCAAGCGCCCCAGCCGCCGCTCCGCGCTATTCAGTACCGCGCCGCCGGATCGGCCTGGCCGGGTTCCCCACCACCGTCTGCCCGTCGGGCACGTCGCGGATCACCACCGCGCCGGCGCCGACCACGACGTCGTCGCCGATCGTAACCCCCTGGATCACCACCGCGCCCGCGCCGACCCAGCTCCGCTCGCCCACCCGCACCCCGCCGGCCAGCACCGCGCCGGGCGAGACGTGGGCCGCATCGCCGATCACGCAGTCGTGCTCCACGATCGCGCCGGTGTTGAGGATCACGGCGGCACCGACCTGCGCGCCCGCGTTGATCACCACCCGGGGGAGAACGACCGTCGCCGGCCCGATCGCGGCGGACGGGCTGACCACGGCGGAGAGGTGCACGAGAGGGGGCGCGCTCAGCCCGCGGAGCTGCTGCAGACAGTCGTGGCGAGCGGCATTGCTCCCGATCGCGAGCGCCACGGCATCGATCCCTTCGGGGTATCCTCCACCCGCCCGGATCGTCCTGAGCAGCCCATCCTGCGTCGACACCACCCGGCCGCCGCCCGCGTCCACGACCTGCCCGAGCCTCGCGGCGTCCGCGTCCACGTAGCCGGCCACCCGGCCCCCGAGGGCGCGCACCACGTCGGCGACGACCCGGCCGTGCCCGCCGGCGCCCCAGACCAGGAAGCGCTCAGGCCTCGGAGCCACGAAATCGCTCCGCCGTCGCCTGCCCCTGCTGGCTGATCCCCTCGCGCGCGAAGACCTTCTTCGCCGTCAGCAGCAGGATCTCCAGGTCCAGCCGGAACGACCGGTGGTCCACGTACCACACGTCGAGCGCGAACTTCTCCTCCCACGAGAGGGCGTTGCGGCCGTTCACCTGCGCCCACCCGGTCACGCCCGGCCGGACGTCGTGACGGCGCGCCTGCTCCGCCGTGTAGAGCGGGAGGTACTCCATCAGCAGCGGCCGCGGACCCACCAGGCTCATCTCGCCGCGGAGCACGTTCCAGAGCTCGGGCAGCTCGTCGAGGCTCGTGCTGCGGAGGACCCGACCGAGCCGGGTCAGCCGCGCCGCGTCGGGCAGCGGGTGCCCGGCCCGATCCACCGCGTCGCGCATCGTCCGGAACTTCACCATCGTGAACGGCCGCCCGTGCAGCCCGGGCCGCTCCTGCCGGAAGAGCACCGGAGAGCCGATCCCCAGGCGAACCGCCAGCGCGGTCGCCAGGAGGACCGGGGAGAGGAGGAGGAGGACGGTCGCGGATACGACCACGTCGAGGAGGCGCTTCACGGGCCCACCCCCGCGATCGCCGGGTCCGTGGCCGCGGCGTCCGCCGCTCCAGCCGTGACGTCGGCCGGGGGCGCCAGGCCCCGATCCTCCAGCAGCGCGCGATACTCCCGGTAGATCGCCTCCCAGATGGCCTCCTGCCGGAACTCGCGCAGCACCCGAGCCCGCCCCGACGCGCCGTGCCGGCGGCGGAGCGCGGGATCGTCCAGATAGCTCGCGAGCGCGTCCCGCAGCGCCTCCGGATCCCGTGGTGCCACGAGCAGGCCGGTCTCATCGTCCGCCACGGCGTCGATGCACCCCGGAACCCGGGTCGCAACCACGGGGAGACCCATCGCCGCCGCTTCGAGCGGTACGTTCGGGAAGCCCTCGCGGTACGTGGGGAGCGCGACGACGTCCATCGCCGCGTACAGGGGCGGTGTGTCCCAGTCCATGCCCGCCAGGTGCACCCGCGGGTCCTCGCGAAGCAGGCGCTCGGCCTCCTCCGGGACCGGGTCCTGCGGCTCGAAGGGTCCGACCAGCAGGAGGTGCGCATCGGGGTGCGAGGAGCGGAGCTCCCGCCACGCGGTCGCGAGCTCCACGACCCCCTTGTCGCGCACGATCCGCCCCACGAAGCCGACCACCGTCGCCTCTCCCGGGATCCCGAAGCGGGCGCGCACCTCCCTTTGTACGGGCTCACCCTGGCGCTCCGGGTCGAACCGGCCCGCCGCGTCGACGCCGTTCCCGCTCCCGCCCAGCAGGACGGTGATCTTGCCTGGAGGACAGACGCCCGCCGCCACCGCCTCCGCGCGAACCGAATGGCTCACGCAGATCACCCGGTGCGCCAGGCGGCAGGCGACCCACTCGGTGCTCCAGAGCAGCCGCCGCTTCCACCCCGCGGCACCCATCAGCGGCAGCCCGCGCATGTGGTAGACGCGCACCTTCGCCCCGTACACCCACGCCGCGATCATGCCGAGCAGCCCACCTTTGGGCGTGTGGGCGTGCACGATCGTGGGGCGGATGCGCCGCATCTCCCGCACGATCCGCGCGACGGCCCGCAGATCCCGAAGCGGCGTCACGCGGCGCGGCATCTCGACGCTGCTGACGGACACCCCCTCCGCCTTCGCGAACTCGTAGAGATCGCTGCCCGGCGAGGAGAGCGCGTGCACCCGGAAGCCGCGCGCCTGCATGTAGCCCACCTGGCCCCGTAGGAAGGTCAGGGACATGGGGATGGTGGTGATGTGGAGGAGTCGCATGCTCACTGATCCTGGCTCGGCGACAGGGAGTTGGTTACCGAATTCACTAAGTCCCGGAGCGTCCCGACCCGGATGCGGGTGTGCCGGCCATTTCCCCCGTGCTCTCCAGCCAGGCCTGGAACATGAGCACGTCCCATAGATGGTATTGCCAACTGCTGCGGCCGGAGAGGTGCTGAGCCCATCGTTCCCGGATCAGCCTGGGATGGAAGAAGCCCTCATCCTTCAGCCGCCGCTCGGCGAGAAGGCTCTCCGCCCACTCCCGCAGTGGTCCCCGGAGCCACTCGCCGAGTGGAATCCCGAACCCCGCCTTCGGCCGGTCGATCAGGGCGCGCGGGACGTACCGGTACAGGACCTGGCGCAGCAGCCACTTGCTCTGCCCACCCCGGATCTTCATGTGGAGCGGAACGCGCCAGGCGAACTCCACGACCCGGTGATCGAGCAGAGGAACCCGCGCCTCGAGCGAGACCGCCATACTCGCTCTGTCCAGCTTCGTGAGAATATCATCAGGCAGATAGGTTATCAGATCGCGGTACATCATCTGCTCCGTGAAGTCCCACGAGTCCCCCACCCCACCGAAGGACAGCGGCTTCGGCTCCCCCGGTACACCCATCACCACCGCGCTCGGCTGCTGCCAGTGCGATGCAGTACGGTTGTACAGGTCGGCCGGGCTGCGGGAAGACACCAGGTTGGCCAGTTTGTGCACCTTGTAGCCGAACATCTGCTGCCTGAACCGGCGAGGTAGGAGCCGCTCGACGGCCGTGTATCCCCGATCCCAGGCCGCAGGGGGTGTCGATTCGACGTAGCGGCCAACGCTTTCCCGCAGCGACGCGGGAACATGTCGGATGACGTTCCAGACCCGCTTCCCCCACACGTGCCGATTGTAGCCTCCAAAGAGCTCGTCGCCCCCGTCCCCCGAGAGGCTCACCGCGACATCTCTGCGCGCCAACCGTGAAACGAGGAAGGTCGGTATCTGGGAGGAGTCGGAGAATGGCTCGTCGTAAATCGAAGCGAGATGCGGGATCACCGCGAGCGCGTCCTCGGCAGTCACGTAGAGTCCGGTGTGGTCGGTACCCAGGTGTCGCGCGACCTCGCCCGCGTACCCCGCCTCGTCGTAGCCACGGTCCGGAGAGCCGATCGAATAGGTACGTACACGCTGGTCGCTCTGCGCCTGCATCAGCGCGACGACGAGCGATGAGTCGACGCCTCCTGAAAGGAAGGCACCCAGCGGCACATCCGCCACCATTCTGACGCCGACCGCATCGCGGAGGAGTGCGTCCAGCGCCTGTACCGCATCCTCATCCGAGCCGGCGAAGCGTTGCTGGAGCCCCGACTCCGCCATCTGCTCCGCCGACCAGTAGACCCGCGGCGCCGCGCGGTGGGCCTCGGGGAAATCCAGGGTCAGGATCGATCCCGGCGGGAGCTTACGGATGCCGCGGTAGATGGAATGGGGCGCGGGAATGCAGTTGTACCGAAGCAGGAGCGAGATACTCTCGCGGTCGATCTCACCCGTGAACTCGGGATGCGCCCGGATGGCGTGAAGCTCCGAGGCGAAGACGAGGCTGCCGCCCAGGTAGCCATAGTAGAGCGGCTTGATGCCCAGGCGGTCGCGCACCAGATGCAACCGCTGCTCCCGACGGTCCCAGAGCGCGAACGCGAACATCCCGATGAACCGGTGCACCGCCGCCTCCAGGCCGTACGCCTCGATCGCCGCGAGCATCACTTCCGTATCCGAGGTGCCCTCGAAATGGAAGCGCCCCTTGAGCTCGCGACGGAGCTCTCGGAAGTTGTAGATCTCCCCGTTAAACGCGATCACGTACCGGCCGCTGGGAGACAGCATCGGCTGGTGCCCGTGCGGTGACAGGTCGAGGATCGCAAGCCTCCTGTGACCGAGCCCCACGCCGCACTCCTCGTCGAGCCAGACCCCGTCGCTGTCCGGGCCCCGGTGTGTGATCGCGTCGGCCATCTCCTGGACGATCGTCGCCATCGCTTCACGGCCGCGGCGCGCCGGACTCCAGGTACCGCATATTCCGCACATGGGCGTTAGGCCGATTTATCCGTGAAACAGGAGCGGGCCGCCCCATGGCAGCGCAGGCGGAATGCGGCGACCGGGCCGGGCACGTCCGCCATCCCGCGGGCAGTCGCTTCAGGGCGCCGGATTCGTTGCATCCGTCATCAGCGCGGTCGGAGCCAACCGGCTCCTCCCCCGGTTCGCGTAGGTTCCCGGCCCACTCCGTGGCCGGACGGACTTTCCACCCGCGAGGAACATCAGAAAGAAGGGGAAGACATGGATCCGCTGTCGCGCGATCAGCCCCAGGTTCCCGAGCGCCATCCCCGTCAGCACGACGTAGAGCGCAGTGAAGACGATTCCAAACCAGAGTAGCCGGCTCTCGCGGTGCTGGAGAAAGAACGACTTCACGTCCGACCACTTCCAGATCACCAGCACCCAGAGCGAAGTAACCTCCAGCGAGGCGATCGCCGCGGCCACCCCGCGCGCCTCCCAGGGGAAGGGCCGAAAGAGTACGTTGACGATGCCGAGCAGAATGCCGAACACTCCCGAGCCACCCACATCCACCGCACTCCCGCCGTATGCCGTGGTCGCCGAGCGGGCATCGAGGTACGACTGCACCTCATCGGGGCTGAACAGGTGGAGCCCCAGAGCGTTGCTCGCGACCACCGCGAGCGCCAGCCCTCCGACGGCGAGACCCACTCCCTGGAAGATGCGGCTGGGTGTCCACGCTGCGTCGGAACCGATCCAGTACGCCAGCATCATCGAGGACACGACCACCATCGCCACCTGGGGGCGAACCGCGAAGACCAGCGCCATGCCGACGATCAGCGGGAACCACCCGGTGCGGCCACGGTGACCGATGAAACCCATCACGGACAGACCCACTCCCGCAAGCACCAGGGCATCCTTCCCCAGGGCCGCGGGCCAGTACCAGAGCGACGGAAACAGGACTATCCATATCAGGTATCGCTCCAGGGGCACGTCGGGGTGCGACCTCGCAAACGCGACCGCGAGCGAAATGATGCCCACGTACCCGAGCAGGGCGAAGATCACGAACACGCCGTTGATCGCCGGCCCCAGCACGAGCAGGACGAGGCCCGAGAGCCGCACCATGAAACCGGTGCAGCACCACCCATGCACGTACGGCGAAGAGAACTGGTCGAGGGTTCCCGTCCAAAATGCCTGCCCCCACCGCAGGCCGGTGCCATAGTACGTGGAGTAGTCCCCGAACCCGTACAGCCACTCACTCAGGTAGTAGTACAGCTGACTTCCCACCACTCGGAGCAGGAGCCCGATCACGAGCAGTGACTTGACCCTGGGGCGCACGTCGCTCGCGAGAATGAACCCGAGCAGGACCAGTGCGATCGCAAAGGCAACCAGGTCGCCCAGGAGTCCCCCTCCTGTCATCGTACGGAGCCCCTGAAAGCTGCTCGTGTCCGCATCGTCCCCGGGCCGCTGTGTGGCCCCAGCGCCCGACGGGAGCGCCCGACGTGCTCCACTACTTCACACCGAGGCGGAGGCGGGCGGACGCATACCCCCAGATCGTCGGGTGATACCGTAGCGTCGAGCGAAGCGCCGGATCCGGGCTTCGTGCCGGAATCTCGCCCTCCAGTGCCGCATCCACGGCACGCAGGAGCAACGGAATTCCCGCGGCCGTGTGGAGATATGGGTAAGTCCAGAAGGTATCTTCTGGCGTGACCGAGAAGGCGGCCTGGTCGATGATCGTTCCCGTGTCGATTCCTTCGTCCACCCGGTGCACCGTGGTCCCGACCAGGTCGGGCCGTCCCTCTACCAGCGCCCAGTAGCCACCGTGGACGCCTCGGTACGCCGGGGTTATCCCCGCGTGCATATTGACGAAAGGCGCCGTGCTGGACCCGAGCGTCTCACGATTCAGGATACGCGTTCCGTTCACGACCACCACGGCCGGGGCGAGCTCTCTCAGAAGGCGCCGCGTCTCAGCCGAGTTGACCGAATCCACCGCGTGCGTCGAGGCCGGGATCGGAGCATCGTCGAGCCCGTATTCCGCCTTGATGGCCTCTACCCGCCGTTGAGCCGCAGCGCGGAGCAGGGGCACCGCCCCGCCCACGAATGCCGCCTGTCCGAGAACGGGGAGGAGCCCGAGTCGCTTCACGCGCCGTTTCAGGAGTACCCACCTGGATACCGACTTTTCCTGGATCACCTCGATCCGGGCGGTCTCGGCGAGGTGCCGATGCAGGGCGTGATAGACGATGTTCGTCGAGGGGCCGTGGCCCGCGAGGAGCACGACGCAACGATCACTCATGGGAGGAAACCACTTTGGTCAGTGCCACCGGAGGCGCAGGACACCTGGACGCCTCGAGCATCGTGAGCGACCGCATTCCCTGCTCGCTGACCAGCCTTCGGTACTGATCCAAGACCGAGCGCAGAAAGCACAGGTTCTCTGTCGTGTGGCTACCGAAGTTATGCGGATGCCACCAGAGGTGGAAGAGGCGACCCTCACGCGCCGCGCGGTCGAGCCCCGCCGTGATCCTGCGGAGACGGAGACGGTTCACCATGCCGGAGCCCTGGCTTACCGACCGAAGAAAGCAGGTAGCCGGCACATCACGCGGATGTGCTCCTGCTGTGAGATCGCGCCACCGCGCCCCACCCCAGTCGGTTAGCGGAACATGTGCGTCGATGAGTCGCGATAGTCGCTTCAGCCGGGTCTCGGTATCGGTGCTCGAAGCTTCGTACATCCAGCCCGGCTGGTTGCCCCGGTAACACTCGAGCCCCGCCTGCGAGAGGATCTTCTTGAAGCGCGGGTTCCACTGGTTGCGCGGCAGGACGATCGAGCGGAGGTCGATCCCCCTTGCTCGGGCGATTGCTTGCGCGCTCGCGATGTCCTGACGGAATGCCTCCTCTCCGGCACCCGCCTCGAGGCAGTAGAAGTGAGAGTAGGTATGCGTTGCCACCTCCTGTCCGGGTGCGGAATCGATCAACCGGATCAGGGTGGGGGCAAAGTGGATCGGGTCACGCGCTTCATCGGGTCCCACCGGCTCCGCATACGGGTCCAGGCGCGTATCCTCATACGCCGGCCGGACCTCCGGGTGGAAGAGCTGGAGCTCTTCGCTAGACTCGGCGAAAAGAAACCCGACCGTCGCCCACGTCGCGGAGATCCCGTACTCGGTGAAGAGATCGAGCATACGGGGGATCGCTTCGCGTGCGCCGAGGAGCGACGCCGTGTAGCCGCTAGCGGCGGCATGCTTGTCCCGCACACCCCAGTGCAGCTCGAAGTCGAGCGAGATCACCAGAGCCGGCGGTGTCGACCCCGCGCATGGGGGCGTCGGTCCCGCGCCTTCTGAACTCCGCCGTGTCCCCATCGGCTTGGTCGTCCGCGTCATGTGGTCCTCTGGCGAGCCCCGGCGAGTGCGCGGCGTCCTCGCTCGTCGTGGGTGCCACGGGTGCCTCGGCTCAGACGTGCGCCGCCGCCCGCCGACCGGAAAAGGAGTAGAGCAGCTTCGCGTATCTCGGCCCGATGACCGAGAGGTCGAAATCGGGCGCCCGCCGCAGCGACTCCCGGATGAGCCGCTCCCGTGTTTCCGGCTCTTCGAGCACCGAGCAGATCGCTCGCGCGATCGCGTCCACATTGCCCACGGGGACGAGGAGACCGGCTCCGCCGCCCTCGAGGATCTCGCTCGGACCGCTCGGGCAGTCGGTACTCACGATCGGGAGCCCGCACGCCATCGCTTCCACGATGACGTTTCCGAATCCCTCGTAGCGCGAGCTCAGGACGAAGAGATCGGCCCGGGCAATCCACGCGAACGGGTTGCTCTGCCAGCCGGCGAAGACCACGGAGTCTTCTATGCGGAGTTCGCGCGCCAGCGCTTCGAGCTCGACGCGGAGCGGCCCCTGCCCCAGGAAGACGAGTCTCGCCTCGATGCGTCGCTGTACGAGCGCGAACGCCCGCAAGAGCGTCGCATGATCCTTCTGCTCCGCGTGCCGTCCCACCGTGATGATCGTCGGCATGCCCGGAGGCCCGAAATCCGGCACCGGCTCGCGGGCGCTCGCCCGGATGTCCCGGATCGAAATCGGGTTGTGGACCACGTGCATCCGCTCCGCCGGTACGCCGAACTCCTTCAGCCCGTTCATCACCCCTTCCGACGAGGGGAAGACGGCATCCGCGCGAGGGTAGAAGCGCCGGATCAGCGAACGCATCAGGCGGTCGCCCACCGAGTCGCTGGGATAGTTGTCCCGGCTGGAGATCTGTTCGGTAATCAGAACCGGTCGGCGGTTGCCGAACCACCGCGTCATCACGTGGGCGATGTTGGAGCGCGGCAGGAAACTCACACAGACGTCGGCTTCCCACTCGCGCAGAACCCGAGCGATCTGCGCCGCTTGCAGCGGAAGGCGCAGGATCCTGGCGATTGCGCTCCCCCCGGAGTCCGTGCGCAGCGAGCGCCGTTTTATTCCTTCATCGAGGGCGTATTCGTCGTTTCCGCTCTCGAGCGTCAGGACGTGCGCTTCTACTCCCTCGATGCCCAGGTACCCCGAAAGCAGCTTCAGAGCCTTCTCGGCCCCGCCCCCACTCAGATCATTGATGATGAAAGTGACTTTCATGAATTATCCGGGACACCACTCGGGGACCGGCGGCAGGCGGGGGTCCGCGCCGCGGCATCAAAGCTGGCGAACTCTGAGGTAGCTCTGCTGTTCCGAGATCCACGACGCAGTGCGGTCGCAGACCGTTCGTGGTGTGGACGCCGCCGGTTTCTCAAGAACTATACCTTACGCCGACCAGTTTTTCCCCTCGTTCCTTCACAACCCACGGCGCCCCTGCCCACAGAGTGTTGAGCGTGTACCACGCCGGTGTGGCGCTACAGCAGCACGCGGGCACGCTCGGGCTCTGGAGGCAGGGATCCCGACGGAACGGGCGATCGTGGAAGGCGCTACCCCCCCGTGGCAAGACTCGTCAGGCGTGCAAAGAGGCGGCGGTACTGCTCGACCATGCGCTGCTGCGAGAGCTCTGTGTAGACACGCCGCCGAGCACGCTCCCCGAGCGCCCGTCGGGTCGCCGGCGATCGGATCAGCCTCTCCAGAGCATCGGCCAGGAGATGGGGCTGCTCGACCGGTACCAGGAGACCATCCTCGCCGTCGTGTACCATGTTCGCGACACCCTTGACGTCCGACGCCACGACGGCGAGCCCCGACGCCATTGCTTGAAGGATCGAGTTGCTCATCGTCTCCCCGAAGGTGCAGTGCACATAGATGTCCGTCGCTCGGAGGAGCTTGGCGACCTCAGCCCTGGTGAGCAACCCCGCCAGGCGGACCGTATCCGGTGAGAGGCCAGCGGCCTTCACCTGGGCCTGCAGTGCTGCCAGGGTTGGGCCCTCGCCCGCGATGGTGAGCTCGATCCGGTCGAGCTTGCGATCGGACACCAGGATGCGAACCGCCTCTATGAGTGTCGCATGATCCTTGATCGGAACCAGGCGACTGACCATGCTCAGCCGTATCCGATCGGACGCCTCGGCCGAGCCGGTGTCGAACTCGCGCAGATCGATCCCGTTGGGGATCACGTGCGCCCGCCCGGTCCGCGCCGCGGCGCGCACGCGCTTCCCCACCTCCGTCCGGTATTCTTCGGTCAGGTAGACCACGGCCTCCGCGTGGCGCGCCGCTATGAGGGAACCAAGCCACTCCTGGCGTGACTTCAGGTGATTCGCCTGTGTTTCGCGCACCACGACCGCCCACTCCCCCCTGAACAGCCGCCGAAGGCCGAGGATCGGGATGGCCAGCGGCGTTCCGTTGATCATCACCACGTCGGGGTGCACCCGCCGGATCGTCTTCAGCACCTCGAGATGCGAACGCAGCGCCACTCTGCCGCGCTTTCTCACGAACGCGAAGGGAATCCCGAGGCGGCTGCACGCCTCCGCGTACTCCGGGCGCAGGTCCTCGACCCCGAAGAAGAGGACGAAATGCTCGAACTCATCGCGCATTCTCCCGTCCAGAAGGGTGAAGAGAACCGTGGCGTGACCGCCGAGTCCGCTATATGCGCAGTGCAGTACTCGCTTCTTCATCCCCGATCGCGCGAGTAGGAGGCTCGCCGGACCCGTTCCTCGACTCCATCCGGTCTACGCCGACACGGCCCGGCGCTGCGCGCGCTGCATGATCACGCACGACACGTTGGTACAGCGCCTCGTGCTGTCGGACCACAGTTTCGATGTGGAAGCGTCGGCGTGCGGTCACCCGGGCCCGGCACCCCATCTCGCCGGCCCGATCGGGATCCTGAAGGAGGGACAGGAGTGCCTCGGAGAACGCTTCCGGGCTGCGCACCGGAACGACAAGCCCGCTCTCTCCGGGGGTGATCGTCTCGCGGTGTACCGGGATGTCCGAGACCACGCTCGGCTTCCCGGCCAACATCGCCTCGACCAGAGCACCCGGATGTCCCTCGTAATGGGACGGGAACGCGAAGACATCGGCGAGTGCGAGGAGGCGCGGGATGTCGTCCCTCTGGCCGAGCAACCGCACGGAACCCGTGAGCCCCAGGGAGCGGGTCCGCTCCTCGAGCGTCTGCTGGTACGGCCCCTCTCCCGCGATGAGTAGCATCGCCCGAGGGAAGACATCCGCCACCCGCCTGAACGCCGCGATCAGCTCGTCCTGGGCCTTGCTATCCACCAGGCGTCCGACGTTCAGCACGATCGGACCTTCCGGCGGGAGCTCGAGGGACGCGCGGTACGCCGCCCTCTCGGGAGCGGACAGAGTGACCGAGAACTCCTCCGGGTCCCGCCCCCGATGGATGACCGTCACCCGCTCGCGGGGGACGCGCAGGGAGTGCGCCTCCGAATCCCGTACCGCACCGGAGTTCGCCACGAAGTGCGTGGCCCACCTGGCGGTGAAGCGATCGAGCAGTTGCACTCCTTTGAGCTTCAGACGTCCTGCCGGGGAGAGCGACTTCCAGCGGATCTCGGCATAGCACTCACTGACGAAGCTGCCGATCACCGGAATCCCGAGCCGACGCCCAACGGTCCGACCGACCACGTCGGCGCGGAAGAGGGAAGTGACGATCAGCGCCGGCCGCTCCGCCTGTGCCAGCTCTTCCACCCGACGGATCGCCGTGCGGAAGTGGTATTTCGGCGGAAGGTCGAGAGATACCACGGGAACGCCGGCCTCCTGATAAGCAGACTTCAGATAGGCGCCCTCGTAGATGTGGCACATCACCGGGTCCACTGATCGCAGGCGCGGCAGGATCTGGAGCAGGCTCTGCTCGGCTCCTCCCACGCCGAGCGTCTCGATCAGGTAGAGAACTTTCATCTCGTTTGGCCGGTCACGCGGGAAGCAGGACACCGCCAGGCTGACGCGGCTGCTCCACCTGGGCGTCGTACCAGGCGTGGAACATCAGGATGGTCCAGAGCGGGTAGCTCCAGTCGTATGCGCCCCTACGGTGCTCCGTCCACTTGGACGCGATCGGCTCGTACCGGAAGAAGCCTTGCTCCATGATCCGATCGCGATCCAGAAGCCCGTCCGCCCACTCACGGAGGGGGCCGCGCAGCCAGGCACCGATCGGGATCGCGAATCCGCGCTTGGCACCATCGACCAGATGCGCGGGCACATGCCTGTAGAGTACCTGGCGGAGAATCCATTTTCGCACGCCATCCCGCACCTTCATCTCCCA
>DASSTO010000117.1:0-14261 GCA_035707865.1 Longimicrobiaceae bacterium
GCGACGCGATCTACCGCTTCATCGCCTCGGCGCGTGAGCGGGGGCGGGCGGTGCTCTTCTCCACCCACCAGATGTCCGAGGTCGAGCTCCTCGCAGACCGCGTCGGGATCATCGCCGGGGGTCGGCTGGCGGAGGAGGGAACGGTGGACGAGCTGGTGGCGCGCAGCGGGGAGCACAACCTCGCTCGTGCCTTTCTGCGGATCGTCCGGGAGGCCGCGTGAACCTCGGCAACGTTCGGAAGGTGCTCGGCAAGGAGATCCGGGAGACGCTGCGCGACCGCCGCACCCTGATGGTGATGCTCGTGGTGCCGGTCTTTCTCTACCCGGCACTGATGGTGGCGATCGAGCAGCTGGCGATCTTCGGGCAGCACAAGCTCGCCGAGCGGCCCGCGGCGGTGGCGGTGCAGGGCGGGGGGGCGGCGATCCTCCAGTTCCTCGCCCGCGACACCACGCTCCGCGTGACCACGACGGACTCGCTCTCCCTGGGTGCCCTGAAGGACGGTCGCGTCGACGCGGTGGTGGCCTTCGCCGCCGCCGACTCCACCTCGCGGCAGGTGCGCGTCTTCTACGACGCCTCACGCGACGAGTCGCGCCGCGCGCAGGCCGAGGTCGGGGCGCGTCTGAGCAGCTGGTCCGATACCCTGCTCGCGCGGCGCCTGTCCCGCCACGGCCTGCCCGCCGGCTTCGCCCGGCCGCTCGCGGTGGCGGACAGCTCCGTGGCCACCGCGGCGAAGATGGGCGGCTACGCGCTCGGTCGGTTCCTTCCCGCCCTCTTCATCCTCATGACGCTGCTGGGCGCCTTCTTCCCCTCGATCGACCTGACCGCCGGCGAGAAGGAGCGCGGCACGCTCGAGACGCTGCTGACCACGCCCGTCTCGTCCGGCGAGATCGTCGCGGGGAAGTTCCTCACCGTCTGCTTCGTGGCGGTCGCGGCCGCGGCGCTGAACGTGGTGAGCATGCTCCTGACCTTCGAGTCGGGGCTCTTCCAGTTCACGCACGCGATGAGATTGCAGTTCAGCATCCCGGTGGGTACGGCAGCGCTGGTTCTCCTCTTCATCGTGCCGCTGGCCGTCTTCTTCGCCGCGCTCTTCCTGGGGATCGCTGTCCGCGCGCAGTCGTTCAAGGAGGCGCAGAACGCGCTGACGCCGGTGCAGATCGCGGCGATGATCCCGATCTACCTGCCCCTGATCCCCGGGATCCCGCTCTCGTACACGGTCGCGCTGGTGCCGATCGGTGGGGTCGCGGTCCTCTTCCGGGACCTGATGGTGGGCCAGGCGCCGCCCGGGCCCGGCATCGTCGCGGTCGTGGCCATGGTGGTCTACGCGCTGCTGGCGCTGTGGTTCGCGGTGCGCGCCTTCGGCCGCGAGGAGGTGCTCTTCGGGACGGGCACGGGCGCGGGGAGCCGCGAGGCGCTCGGCTGGCGCCAGCGGCTTCAGGCGTGGCGAGGCGAGAGGCGGCGGGTACCCCGGCCCACGGAATCGCTCGCCTTCGTGGCCTTCGTCGCCCTCCTCTTCTTCTACCTGGGCGTGCGTCTGGCGGTGCTGGGGCTGGAGAAGGGCCTCTTCGCCTCCCAGTGGTTGCTGCTCGCGCTGCCGGCCGTCCTCTTCGTCGCCTGGGGACCCTATCGCGCGCGGAGTACCTTCGCGCTACGAGCACCCCCGCCGCGGGGCGTCGCGGCCGCGGTGCTCATCATCGCGGGCGGCATCCCGCTGAGCTGGCTCATCGGCTGGGCCCAGAGCCTGGTGCTCGACGTGCCCAGGTCCTTTCTCGGCACCTTCCAGAACCTGCTCACGGCCAACGACCCGCTCCATCTCGCGTGGCTGTTGATGCTGGTCGCGGTGACGCCGGCCGTCTGCGAGGAGCTGGTCTTCCGCGGTGTGCTGTTGCAGGGGCTCGCGAGCCGCCTGCCGCCGTGGCGCGCGGTGCTCGCCTCGGCCATCGTCTTCGGGGCCTTCCATCTCTCGTTCGAGACGGTGATCCGCTTCCTCCCCACCTTCTGGCTCGGTACGCTGATCGCCTGGGTGGCCTGGAAGACGCAGTCGATCTTTCCCGGGATGATGATGCACTTCCTGAACAACGCGATGGCGCTCCTGCTGGTCAACGTGAGCGGGCTCGAGACCCACGTCGCGGCGCCGGACGGAAGACCGCACGCGTGGCTGATCGCCGCCGCGGCCCTCTCGCTCGCGCTCGGGCTGCGGCTCCTCCCACGCCGGCCGGTCGGGCCGGCACCGGCTCTGTCGGCCACCGGGCCGCGGCCGGCCTCCTACGCAGAGACGAGGTGAGCGATGGTAGCAGCGGTGGTGCTGATCCGTGCGGTACCCGGTGACATCCCGGCGCTCGCGCGCCGCATCGCGGGCATCAATGGCGTCGCCGAGGTCTACTCCGTCTCGGGCGAGTACGACCTGGTGGTGATCATCCGCGTGCCCGAGTACGAGCAGGTGGCGTCGGTAGTGACGGAGGAGATCGCAAAGGTCGCCGGCATCGAGCGCACCTACACGCTCACGGCCTTCCGTGCGTACTCGAGGAAGGACCTGGAACATGCGTGGGACATGTTCGATTGAAGTTACGAGTTTCGAGTTACGAGTTGAGGGCAGGGAGTGGCGCGCGCCGGAGCTCGTAATTCGAAACTCGTAACTTCAGAGCTCCACCTCTTCCATCACCTGCCGGACCGCGTCGCCGCCGAAGCCGCGCCGCGCGAGGAAGCCATAGAGGCGGCGGCGGGCGCGCTGGGGGTCCTCGCCCGCGCGACGCGCCCACTTGCGCACCGCCTCGCGCGCGAGGTCGACCTCGGAGACGTCCTCGCGCTCCATCACCTCGCCGACGGCCTCGGCCGCCGTGTCGCGGTCGACGCCCTTCGCGCGGAGCTCCTGCACCAGACGGCGCTTGCCGCGCGGGCGCAGGCGCACGCGGTCGCGGACGAAGATCTCCGCGAAAGCGGTGTCGTCCACGAGGCCCTTCTCCACCAGATCGGCCACCACGGCCTCCACCACGTCGTCCTCCACCTCCCTGCGCCGCAGCCGCTGCCTCAGCTCGGCCGCGGTACGCGGGCGGAAGGAGAGGAGGTTGAGCGCGTGCTCGCGGGCCTTCCACGCGCGGTCCTCGTGCTCGAGCCGCCGGATTCGCTCTTCGTCGATCGGGTCGCCGACGTGGAGCCCCGCGCGGAAGAGCAGCTCCTGCGCGAGCGCAAAGCGGAACGCGCCGTCGACGTGCACGTTCACCCGCTCGGCCTGCTTCTGCTGAGGCTGGATCGCCGTGATCTTCATGGCCCGTCTCCCCGGGTTTCTGGTCCCCGAGTCATACCCCTCCCCCCGTCGCCCGTGCCGGTGCTGGCGCTCTTGTTGCGCCCCGGCCGGCCGGTTATCCTTCGCCGCTCTCCAACCCTCACAGGGACCGCAGATGCCGGGATCGCAGACTCCGCTGAACGTACGGGCACTCCGCGAACGCGACTTTCCGTTCATGGACGAGGGCGTCTATCTCAACGCGGCCGCGGTGACGCCCCTCCCGGAGCGAACGCGCCGCGCGGTCGCGGCCCTCAATGAGCGTCGCGCCCACGTCCTGCGCCTGAGTGACGACGATCTCCTCGCCGTGGCGCAGGCCGCCCGGGCTCGCGCGGCGGCGCTGATCGGCGCCGACGCGGACGAGATCGCGCTCGGCGGGAACACGAGCTACGGCATCAACCTCGCCGCGCTCTCACTGCCGATCCCCGCCGGCTCGACCGTGGTGGTGAGCGACCGCGAGTTCCCGGCGAACGTCTATCCCTGGATGGGCCGCGACTACCGGCTCGAGACCGTGCCCACCGACGCGCTCGGCAGACCCGACGAGGCACGGCTGCTCGAGCGCCTCGAGCGCGGCGACGTCGCGGCCTTCGCGATCTCCTCGGTCCAGTTCTCGACCGGCTACCGCGCGGACCTGGCGCGCTTCGGACACCATTGCCGCGAGCGCGGAATCTTCTTCGTCGTGGACGGCATCCAATCGCTCGGTCAGATTCCGCTCGATGTCCGGGCCGCGCACATCGACGTGCTCGCCAGCGGCGGCCACAAGTGGCTGCTCTCGCCCTTCGGCACCGGCTTCGCGTACGTGCGTCGCGAGATTCTGCAGCGCGTGGAGCCGGCGGTGGTGGGCTGGACCGGAATGAAGTCCAGCGCCGACGTCAACTCGCTCCTGGACTATCGCCGTGACTTCCGCGACGATGCGCGCCGCTTCGAGGTCGCCACCCTCCCGTTCCAGGACCTCGCCGGGTTCGCCGCATCGCTGGATCTCCTCGCCGACGTGGGCGTCGATCGGGTGCACGAGCATCTCTCGAAGCTGCTCCAGCCACTGGCCGAGTGGCTGGTCGCCAATCCGGACGTGGAGGTCGCCAGCGACCTTTCTCCCGAGCGGCGCTCCGCGATCGTCTGCTTCCGCCCGCCCTCGGCGCCCGCCGTCTTCGAGCGACTGGGCCGTGCCGGGATCGTCTGCTCACTGCGCGAGGGGGCGATCCGCGTGTCGCCGCACCTCTACAACACCCGCGAGGAGATCGGGCGGCTGATCCGGGTTCTGGACGAGAGCCGGGCGGACGGATGGCGCTGAGAGCACAGCTGGAAGCGGCGATCGAGGAGGTCCGGCGCGAGTACGTGCCCGATCCGCGCCTCGCCGTGTTCGAGGTCGCGGTCGTCGAGGGAGGCGGGGTGCTCACGCTCGCGGGGGTGGTCTCGGACGGCGGCGCCGCGACGGAGCTGCACCGGCGCGTCGCGATCATCGCCGGTCCGCTGGCGGTCCGGGACGAGCTCGAGCGTCTGCCCGGCACGGCGGATGGAGACTCGCCGTACGCGCTCGTCACCTCGGCCGTCGCGCCGATGCTCGCCGGCCCGCTGATCTCGGAGGCGCACCTCTCGCAGACGCTGCTCGGCCACCGGCTGATCGTGCTCCGCGAGCGCGGGCGCTGGCTGCACTGCCGCTCGGAGGACGGCTATCTCGGCTGGGTGCACCGGGGCTACGTGTGTCGCGTCGACCCGGCGGAGGCGGAGGGGTGGGTGCTCGGCCTCTCTCGCGAGCTCTGCTTCTCGCTCGGTGTCCGCGTGCTCGCCGACGATGGAACGGTCATCGCCCGGCTCCCCTGGGGGGCGCGTGCCGTGCGCAGCAGCAGTGGCCTGGCCGTGCTCCCGGACGGTCGGGCCGGACGGGCGGTCGGGGAGCTGATTCCGTTCGCGCAGATGCCGGCGCGCTTTCCGGCGGTCGGGGAAGCCGTCGTTGCGACCGCACTCCACTGGACGGGCGCACCATACGTCTGGGGCGGCACCGTCCCCTCCGGCGTGGACTGCTCCGGTCTCGTTCAGGCCGTCTTCCGCACGCACGGCCTGCCACTCCCGCGCGACTCGGATATGCAGGCCGGCGCCGGAGAAGCCCTTCGTCCGGCGACGGACCTATCCGACCTTCGCCCGGGCGATCTCCTCTTCTTCGCGGAGGAGGGCACGCGCATCTCCCACGTGGCCATCTCCATGGGCGGCTCGCGGATCGTTCACTCCTCTCTCGGGAACGCCGGAGTGTGGATGAACGACCTCGCGGGAGATCTTCCCTACGAGCGGGAACTGCGGCGCCTCTTCGTCTGCGCGAGACGGCTGATGCGCGATGGATCCTGAGCGGGATCCTACGTTCACCCGGCCATCAGTCCCGCCACGGTGTCCAGCAGCTCCTCCACACCGTCCCCCGTCTTCGCGGAGACCGGAATTACCTGATCGAGGTCCACGCCGAGTCGCTCCGTGATCTCGCCGAGGGCTCTCTGCCGCTCGGCGGCCCGCAGCTTGTCCGACTTCGTCAGGACGACGAGCGCGGGCAGACCCAGTTCGGCCAGGTAGTCGATCGCCTGGAGGTCGTCGGCGGTCGGGCCGTGCCGCATGTCCACGAGCTGCACCACGCCGCGCAGCTCCTCGCTGGACGTGAGATACCGGTTCATCAGCGGCCGCCACTTCTCCCGCACCGTGTGCGGCACCTTCGCGAAGCCGTAACCCGGCAGATCCACGAGACAGAACTCGCCGAGGTCGGATCCGACCCGGTAGAAGTTGATCTCCTGCGTCTTGCCCGGCTCGCGCGAGACGCGCGCGACCGGGGTCCGGGTCCGCCCGAGTAGGCGATTGATGAGGCTGGACTTGCCGACGTTCGACCGGCCCGAGAACGCCACCTGTGGCAGCCCGCCCGCGTCCACCGGCGCCGCCTGCCCGAGCTGCCCGATGGCTCCGATGAACTCGACGGATTTGATCTTCATCAGCTCTCGGTTAGCAGCGATCAGCCGGGCTGTTGAACAAGTCGCCCCGCGACACCACGGGTGAGGCGGGGCGACCGACAACCGATAGCTGATAGCCTCGGTTCACGCTTCCTTCTTCTGCTTCGGCTCCGCGGCCAGGATGAGCAGCGGGGGAATGCCGTCCGTGATGCTCTCCGGCGTCACCACCACCTCGCGCACGTCGGGACGCGAAGGGATGTCGAACATCACGTCGCGCATCACCTCCTCGATCACGGCCCGCAGGCCGCGTGCCCCGGTGCCCCGGTCGAGGGCCTTGCGGGCGATGGCACGCACCGCCGACGGATCGAAGGTGAGGCCGACCGCCTCCATGCTCAGGATCTTCTTGTACTGTTTGAGGATGGCGTTCTTCGGCTCCGTCAGGATCCGGACGAGCGCGCCCTCGTCGAGGTTGTCGAGCGTCACGGTGACCGGCAGCCGGCCCACCAGCTCCGGGATCAGGCCGAAGCGCAGCAGATCCTCGGGCTCCACCTCGCCGAAGGGGTTCTGCCCGCTCTTCGAAGCCGGAGATCCGCCGTTCGAGAAGCCGATCTGCTGGTGCCCGGTACGCGCCTGGATGATCTTCTCCAGGCCGTCGAAGGCTCCGCCACAGATGAAGAGGATGTCGCGGGTGTTGATCTGGATGTACTCCTGCTGCGGGTGCTTCCGGCCGCCCTGCGGAGGTACCGAGGCCGTCGTACCCTCCAGGATCTTGAGCAGCGCCTGCTGCACGCCCTCGCCGGACACGTCCCGCGTGATCGACGGGTTCTCGCTCTTTCGCGCGATCTTGTCGATCTCGTCGATGTAGATGATGCCGCGCTCGCACTCCGCCACGTTGAAGTCGGCGGCCTGCAGAAGGCGGACGAGGATGTTCTCGACGTCCTCGCCCACGTAGCCCGCCTCCGTCAGCGTCGTCGCGTCGACGATCGTGAACGGCACCCGGAGCGTGCGCGCGAGCGTCTGCGCCAGCAACGTCTTGCCCACACCGGTGGAGCCGATGAGCATGATGTTGCTCTTCTCCAGCTCCACGTCGTCCGCGCCGGCCAGGCGCTGCTGGTTCACGCGCTTGTAGTGGTTGTACACCGACACGGCCAGGGAGCGCTTCGGCTCGTCCTGGCCGATGACGTACTGGTCCAGCGCCTCCATGATCTCGCGCGGCGTCGGCAGTGGCGTCGGTGTGCTCGCGGCTTCCTTCTCCTCCTCCTCCGCCAGGATCTCGTTGCAGAGCGAGATGCACTCGTTGCAGATGTACACGGAGGGCCCGGAGATGAACCGCTTCACCGCATCCTTGGACTTGCCGCAGAAGGAACAGCGGAGGTGCTTGTCACTCGCCATGGAGATAGCCGCGAGAGGGAAGAACTGGGTGCCGTGGGTCGCGCCGGGGCGCGCGACCCACGACGCGACGACTAGATACCAGTTTCGGCTTCCGCGTGGGTCGCCTCCACGACTTCGCCCTTGCGGGTGATGACGTGGTCGATGAGGCCGTACTCCTTCGCTTCCTCCGGCGTCATGAAACGGTCACGGTCGAGGTCGTCCATGATCTTCTCCACCGTCTGGCCGGTGTGAGCCGCGTAGATCTGGTTGAGCCGCTCGCGGAGATAGAGGATCTCCTTCGCCTGGATCTCGATATCCGCCGCCGTACCCTGCGCGCCGCCCATCGACGGCTGGTGCATCATCACCCGGGAGTTCGGCAGGGCGTAGCGCTTGCCTTTCGTACCGGCGGCCAGCAGGAAGGATCCCATGCTCGCGGCGATGCCCATGCAGTAGGTGTTCACCGGGCAGGTGAGGAACTGCATGGTGTCGTAGATCGCCAGGCCCGAATACACCGAGCCGCCGGGCGAGTTGATGTAGATGTAGATGTCCTTCTCCGGATTGTCCGCCTGCAGAAAGAGCAACTGCGCGATGATGACGTTCGCCACGTCATCGTTGATCGGACTGCCCAGGAAGACGATACGGTCCATGAGCAGCCGGGAGAAGATATCGTACGAACGCTCGCCACGGCTCGACCGCTCGATCACATAAGGCGCATAGATGGGCATTCTGAACGTTCTCCACTGTCGGTCATTGAGAGGGCTCGAGCGGCGTGGCCACTCACCTTCTATGCCACCGTGTTCTGCGCCACCAGGTAGTCGAAGACCTTCGACTCGGTGATCTCACGCTCCAGCATCTCGAGCTGTCCCGACTTCTCCAGCTGGAGCCAGACCTCGCTCGGCGAGCGGTCGTTCTTCGTCGCCAGCTCCTCCACACGCGCGTCGATCTCGTCCTGGGTGGCCTGCAGCCCCTCCTGCTCGGCGAGGCGGTCCATGACCAGCATCCGCTTCAGGCCCGCCTCCGCCTGGGGCCGCAGCGCCTCGTGGAGCTTTGCGATCTGCTCCTCCTCCTCGGGGCTGTGGTGGTGCTCCCCCTCCTCGTGCGTGTGGCCGATCATCTGGTCGACGTAGCGGTGCACCATCGAGTTCGGGACGTCGAACGGGTTGGCCTCGATGATCTGATCCAGGATCTGACGTCGGACCTCCGCGTCGGCGCGCTGGACGGAGTCGGTACGGAGGTCTTCGAGGATCCGCTCGCGAAGCGCGGCCACGCCCTCGAAATCGCCCACCTTCTGCGCGAATTCGTCGTCCAGCGGCGGGAGCACCTTGTGGTTGGCGCCCGTCAGTCGGATGTGCAGGTGCTGCTCCTCACCACGTTTCTGCTCGTCCGGAAAGTCCTCCGGGAAGTGGACGGTGAAGTCGCCCTCCTCGCCGGGGGCGAGCGTGAGGATCGACTGCTCGACCTCCGGGATCGCCTGCCCCTCGCCGATGACGAATTGATAGCTCTGGGCCTCGCCCTGTGGCTGTCCCTCCGCGTCCAGTGCCGTGATCTCGACCATCACCTGGTCGTTGTAATCCGGCTTCTCGCCCTCGGCGAGCGGCACCCACTCCGCGCGCTCGTCGCGGAGCCGCTCGATCACCGAGTCCACGTCCTCCTCACCGACCTCGAGGGTGGGACGGGCGACCTGGAACCCCGACGTCCGTGCGAGCTCGATCTCGGGGCGCACTTCCAGCTCCACCTCGAAGGTCAGGGGCTCGCCCTTCCGGTACTCCACCTTGTCGACCCGGCCCTGGTTCACGGGCTGGAGGCCCTGCTGGTCGAGGGCCTCGCGGTACGCCTCCTGGATCGTCCGGTCCACCGTCTCCTGCTCGATCGAGGCGCCGAACTGCCGCTCGACGACCGACGTGGGGAGCTTCCCCTTGCGGAAGCCCGGCAGGCGCGCGTTCCGCGCGATCTGTGCGGTGATCCCGCCGCGGGTGCGCTGCACCCGCTCCGCGGGTACCGTGATGGAGAGCCGGCGCGTGCAGGGCTCGGGCTGCTGCACCGAAACGTCGATGCTGGAAGTATCGGAAGGCATCCGGTACGCTGATCTCGCTGTGATTGAAAGAGCGCGAATGCTCGGGTCGGGAGATGCCCCTGCACCGGACCGACCTCGAAGTCACACATCCACGATGGTTGAAAACCACTGACCCCACCGGAGCTCGCCGGCTCGCGATGCTCTGCGGCGACGCACGACCCGGTGCGGAATGCCCGCTAAGGGACTCGAACCCCCATGCCTCGCGGCACACGCTCCTAAGGCGTGCGTGTCTACCATTCCACCAAGCGGGCGAAGATCCGTGCAAAGATACCCTGCGCCCCCGGCTAGCTCAAGCGGTTGCGCGGGGAGCCGCAACCTTCGCACCGCCCCGCACCCGGCGAGGAACACGGACCGCCGCGCGGGACGGGCGCCTCCCGCGCGGCGGTGATCGAGGTCCTCCACTACTTGGCGACGCGGATGTTCGCCGTGACGTGCGTCCCGCTCGGGTCCTGCAGCACCAGGGAGATGATGCCGTTGGCGGGTACGTCATCCACGACGCTCTGCAGATCCTCCGGCGTCCTGATGGCGTGCCCGTCGGCACTGACGACCTTCAGCCCCTCCCCGACCCCCTTCCGCCCCGCCGGTCCGTAGGGCGCGGCGCCGGTGATGACGACGCCCCCGGGCTGGTCGAAGTGGTACTTCTGGGCGAGCTCGGCGGTGAGCGGGGCGACCCGGATACCGAGCCGGCCCTCGCTCGGCGGCGTGGCGGGCGACGGGGCGGCGGCGGTGCTCTCGGGTGTGGGCGCCGGCGCCTCCGTGAGGCGTACCGGGACCTTCATCCGCTTGCCGTTGCGGATCACGTCGAGCGTCACGATGTCTCCCGGGTGCTGCTCGATGATCAACCGCTGCAGCTCATTCACCCGGTCGACCGGGTGGCCGTTGACGGCCACGATCACGTCGTTACGCTGAAGGCCGGCCGCCTGCGCCGGGTTGTTGGGCATCTGCCCGAAGTCTTCCACCAGCGCGCCCGAGACCGTGGGCAGATGGTAGACCTCGGCGTCCTCGGGGTCGACCTCGCGGATGACGATGCCGAGGACGGGGCGGCGGACGTGCCCGTACTTGATCAGGTCGTCCGCGACCCGGCGAGCGAGGTCGATCGGGATCGCGAAGCCGTAGCCCGCGTAGTAGCCCGTCTCCGAGGCGATCGCCGAGTTGATCCCGATCACCTGGCCGCGCGTGTTCACCAGAGGGCCGCCGGAGTTGCCGGGGTTGATGGCCGCGTCCGTCTGGATGAAGTCCTCCACGGCGAGGCCCGGGTTCGTGTTCCCCTGCTCCCGCAGCGATTGCGAGATGATCTGGAGCGGGCGCCCCTTCGCGCTGATGATTCCCGCCGTCACGGTGAAGCTCAGCCCCAGGGGGTTGCCGATGGCGAGCACCCACTCACCGACGCGCGAGCCCTCGGGGTCGCCGATGCTCACCGTCGGCAGCCCCGTAGCGTCGATCTTGATGACCGCGACGTCCGTCGTCGGGTCGTGACCCACCACGCGCGCCGGGAACTCGCGGCGGTCGTTCAGCACGACCGTCACCTTGTCCGCGTCGGCGACCACGTGGTTGTTGGTCATGATGTAGCCGTCGGACGAGAGGATGAAGCCGGAGCCCATCGCCAGCGACGGCGTGCTCTCCGGCTCCCCGCCCGGCGGGATGTTGAAGAAGCGCCGGAAGGGCTCGGGAATCTCCGGGTGGCCGCTCGGAAGCGACTGGGTCATCTCCGTCCGGATGCTGACCACGGCGGGAGTGACGGCGTCGGCGATCGCCACGAACGACTGGCTCAGCTCCGCCACCGGCTGTACCGCCCGTTTGGTCGGGGTCGTCTGCAGGAGCGTCGCCGCGTGCGATCCCGCCGTCCAGTTCATTCCGGACGCCAGCATCACACCGCCGATGAAAGCCACGAGGGTGAAAGCGATCACCCTCGCCTTGGCGCGAACCGGATCAAGCATGGGAAAGCCTCGTGCGAGTGGGGAACCGTGTGCGGCACCACGCCACCGAAGGGATGCTACCGAGTTTGCCGGAGAAATGAAAGAGGCCACGTTCCTCGAAACGCACCACTGGTCCCACCCGTTGCACGGATGGGACCAGTGCGTGAAGCGCGGGCTACCGCGCCGGCTCTTCTACTTCTCCTCGTCGACGATCTCGTAGTCGGCTTCGACCACGTCCTCCTGGGGGCGTGCCCCCGCCGCCTGCGAGGTCGCATCGTTCTCGAACCCGGCGCCCGCGGTGGCGCCGCCGGTGAAGCCGGCGTTACCCGCCTCGGCTCCCGCCTGCTGCTGCGCCTGGTAGATGGCCGCGCCCGCGGCACTGTACGCCTGCTGCAGGTTCTCCAGCGAGCCCTGGATCTCCGCGGTGTCGCCCTCCTTCAGCGCCTTGCGCGCGCGCTCCAGCGCCGCGGTCAGGCTGTCCTTCGCGGACTGGTCGAGCCGATCCTCCCATTCCTTCATGTTCTTCTCGACCTCGTACGTCATCGCGTCGAGCCGGTTGCGGGCCTCGATCTCCTCGCGACGGCGCTTGTCCTCGTCCGCGTGGCTCTCGGCATCCTTCACCATGCGGTCGATCTCGTTCTCGGAGAGACCGCTGCTCGCCTCGATACGGATCTTCTGCTCCTTGCCCGTCGCACGGTCCTTCGCCGACACGTGGAGGATGCCGTTCGCGTCGATGTCGAACGTCACCTCGACCTGCGGCACGCCGCGCGGTGCCGGCGGAATGCCCGTGAGCTGGAATTTCCCGATCGTCTTGTTGTAGATGGCCATCTCGCGCTCACCCTGGAGCACGTGGATCTCCACCGTCGTCTGGTTGTCCTCCGCCGTGGAGAAGACCTCCGCCTTCTTGGTCGGGATCGTCGTGTTGCGCGCGATGAGCGTCGTCATCACCCCGCCGAGCGTCTCGATGCCCAGCGACAGCGGCGTGACGTCGAGCAGCAGGACGTCCTTGACGTCGCCCGCGAGGACGCCACCCTGGATCGCCGCGCCGATCGCCACGACTTCGTCCGGATTGACGCCCCGGTGCGGGTCCTTGCCGAAGAAGTTCTTCACCACCTCCTGGATCTTCGGAATCCGGGTCGAGCCGCCCACGAGGATGACCTCGTCGATCTCCGACGGCTTGAGCCCCGCGTCCTGGAGCGCCTTCTCCATCGGCGGAATCGTGCGCTGGACCAGGTCGTCCACCAGCTGCTCGAACTTCGCGCGCGAGAGCGTGACGTTCAGGTGCTTCGGGCCTTCCTGCGTCGCGGTGATGAACGGCAGATTGATGTCCGTCGACATGGTGCTCGACAGCTCCATCTTCGCCTTCTCCGCCGCCTCCTTCAGGCGCTGCAGCGCCATCGCGTCCTTGGAGAGGTCGATGCCCTGGTCCTTCTTGAACTCCTCCACCAGCCAGTCGATGATACGCTGGTCGAAGTCGTCACCGCCGAGGTGCGTGTCGCCGTTGGTCGCCTTCACCTCGAAGACGCCCTCGCCCAGCTCCAGCACCGAGATGTCGTAGGTGCCGCCACCCAGGTCGTAGACGGCGATCTTCTCGTCCTTCTTCTTGTCGAGGCCGTAGGCGAGCGCCGCCGCCGTGGGCTCGTTGATGATGCGCAGCACCTCCAGGCCCGCGATCTTTCCGGCATCCTTGGTCGCCTGCCGCTGCGCGTCGTTGAAGTAGGCCGGCACGGTGATCACCGCCTGGGTGACCGTCTGGCCGAGGTAATCCTCCGCGGTCTGCTTCATCTTCTGCAGGATCATCGCGGAGATCTCGGGCGGCGAGAACGTCTTGTCGCCCGCGTTCGGCACCTTCACCGTCACCAGACCGCCGGAACCGCTGACGACCTGGTAGGGAACCAGCTTCTCCTCCGACTGCACCTCGGACTCCTTCCGGCCCATGAAGCGCTTGATCGAGAAGATGGTGTTCTTCGGGTTGGTGATCGCCTGGCGGCGCGCGACCTGCCCGACGAGCCTCTCGCCGTCCTTCGTGAATGCGACGACGGAGGGCGTGGTGCGCCCACCCTCTGCATTGGGGATCACCACCGGGTCGCCACCTTCCATCACGGCGACCACGGAGTTGGTGGTACCGAGGTCGATACCGATGACTTTTGCCATGGAAGCTCCTTCCTGTGTCTTGCGTTTCGCGCCCCCGCAGGCGCGGGGGGAAGCTCGGAAGGGCGGGTGCAACGCACGTGCCACGCAACCGCGCAGAATCCTTGCAGATTCGGCAGTTGCAGGCTACCTGTAGGCCAAAATGGCAAACCGATGTGGCATGCTCCCGGGAGGAGGCCAGAGTGGAGAGAGCGGCTTCGATGGAACCGACGATCGCATTCCTTCGGGAGCGCATCACGCGCGCACCGAGCACCCTCCTGGTCCTGGGGTCCGGCCTCGGTGGAGTGGCGGACGAGATCCAGGACGCCGTGAGAGTTCCCTATTCGGAGATCCCGGGATTCCCGTGCACCACCGTGGCCGGGCACGCGGGGAGCCTGGTAGCGGGCATCCTGAACGGAGTGGAGGTGGTCGCGATGCTGGGGCGCGTCCACCTGTACGAGGGGTGGCGACCGGCCGAGGTTGCGAAGCCCATCCGTGTGCTCGCGGCTCTCGGCGTCGGGGTCGCCGTGATGATGAACGCGGCGGGGGGAGTGCGGCCCGGCCTCCGCGCG
>DASSTO010000118.1:0-14238 GCA_035707865.1 Longimicrobiaceae bacterium
ACCTCTCCTCATTCAGTCTCGCGAGCCCCGTTTCCGTTACAGACACGTCGGGCCGCTCTCTCAGGAGGTACCCGGAGACGCTGCACGAGGTCCGCATGCACCCGGCGCGCGCGAGGGATCGACATGGTCGTCGAGCCCACCGCGGACGTCGAGGGGGAGCTGTCCTCCGGCGACGACTCCGACCCGCGCCAGCCCGTGATCAGCCGCGCGCCGCGCTGCCAGGTGAGATACGACCATGCCCACTGGACGAGCACCAGCAGCCGGTTGCGGAAGCCGATCAGGAAGACGATGTGGACGAAGAGCCACGCGAGCCAGGCGGGCGTACCCGAGAGCCGGAGCGGACCGATCTCCGCGACCGCGGCGCGGGCCTCCTGCATCGCCACCGGCGCGGTGCCCGGCAGCGGCCGTCCCGTCTGGTGCGGGTACGCCGCCAGGTCGCCCGCGCCCGCCGCCACGACCAGGTAGTCGTACTCTAGCTCGCGCCCGTCGCCGAGCAGGACGGTGCGGCCGTCCGTGTCCACGTCCGTCACCTCGGCCAGCAGCACCTCGGCGTTCCGCTGCCGGTGGAGGATGTGGCGGATCGGCGCCGCGATCTCCGCCGGCGAGAGCGCCGCGGTCGCGACCTGGTAGAGGAGCGGGTGGAAGAGGTGATGGTTGCGGCGGTCGATCAGTGTCACGTCCACGGGCGCGCCCGCCAGCGCCCGCGCCGCGTCCAGACCGCCGAAGCCGCCGCCCACCACGACGACGCGCGGCCGCTCCGCGCGCTGCGGAGTCCTGGAGCCGGTCCTCGTGCTCATCGTCTGCGCCTCCGCTGTATCGTTCAGCTCCGTCACGCGGAGCCATCGGTCACGGGGAGACGATGGGGGCGGGGCTGCCGGGGGGCCGTGATCCCGCTTACGTTCGGTCCCACCCTGTCCAATCGGGGGATGCCTGCGATGAAGCCAGACGACGAGCGCTACGTGCGGCGCTGCCTCGAGCTCGCCCGGAGCGCGCTCCGGGCGGGTGACGTCCCGGTCGGCGCGCTCGTCGTGCTCGCCGAGGAGTGCCGGCAGCTCCGCGCCGCTCGGGCGCGTAGAACAGAGCCTCTCGACGCCGCTCCACCGTGCTCGTGGACGGAGATGCGCACGGCCCGCTCGGCACGCCTCGTGCGGCCCCGGCGTGGACCGCCACCCGAGCCCCGAGGAGCGCATCGTGAGCATCCGACTTCAGGAAATCCATCCCTCGCTCGTCCACTTCCCGATCGCGCTGCTCCCCGTCGCCATCGGAGCGGACCTGCTGGGGCGCGCCACCGGAAGCCACTCGCTGCTCGAGGCCGGCCGGCGAACGATCCAGGTGGCCGCGGCCGGCGCGGCCGTCGCCGCCGTCTCGGGCCTCGTCGCGCAGGAGGAGGTGAACGTCGAGGGGAAGACGATGGACATGCTCATCACGCATCGCAACATCAACCTCGGCGCGACGGTCGCGACCGCGCTCATGGCGCGGTGGCGCTCCGGGCGCGAGCGGCCGACGCTCGGCTATCTCGGTCTCGGCGTCGCCGGCATGGCCGCGGTCACCTATTCGGCCTATCTGGGCGGCACGCTCGTTTACCGGTACGGCGTGGGTGTGGAGCCGGCCGGGGGGCAGTGGCGGGAGAACCCACCGGCGCTCGGAGAGGCCGGCGAGACGGCTGCCTTCGCCAGCGATGCCGCGACCGATCTGGTGCACGGCGTGAAGCACCTGGGCGAGGAGATCGCCAGGGGGAAGATCGTGCCTTCGCTGACCGGTGCCGCCACCGGTCAGCAGGCCGCCGCGCCCGCGCACTGACGCCATCGCAGCCGGGCCGAGCTCACTTCGCGCTCGCCTCGATATTTCCGCAGGCGATGGGCAGCGTGACCTGCGCGGGAATCGTCCCGCGCGGCATCGTGGCGGGTCTCGGCGGCGGCGTGCTGCTGGGGATCGCGCAGATCGCGATCTCGGTCGCGCAGCGCGGAGGCTCGCTCGAGCCCCTCCGCCTGGCGGCCTCCCTCGCGCTGGGACCGGGGGCGCTACGGCCCGGCGCTCCGACAGCGCTCGTCCTCGCGGTCCTGCCGGGTCTCTATCCCCGTCTGACGCCACGACGCCCCTCGGCGGACCCACGAGTGGTCACGTCCCGCGCCTCCGCGAGATCATCCGGTAGGGGCACGGCCGCCGTCTTCGCGATCGTGAGCCGGATCATGGCCGTGCCGCGCCTCCGGACCGACCTTCTGAGATGCAGGACGTCGATGTCTCCAACCGGGGATGGATATGGGATCGTCGATGGTCGGAAGTACGGACGTCACGCCGATCCGGGCGAGCGAGCTCGCCGACTTCGTGGCGCGCGCCAGGTACGAGGACCTCTCCGAGGACGCGCGCGAGGCGCTCCGCGTGCGCGTCCTCGACACGCTGGGCTTCGCGATCGAGCGCGCCCGGCGCTTCCTCGAGGCGGGAGCGTACATGATCATGGTGGAGTCCGAGGGGATCACCGAGGAGGTCGAGAGCTGGCGCACCGAGGTCCCGGCGCGCTTCATCAGCGAGCTGGGCCTGGAGAAGCTGATGTTCGAGGCCGCCGAGCCCGCCGTCTTCCAGTGGTACGTGAAGAACCACGGGCCCGAGGTCAACCTCTTCGTCGACCACAGCCAGGTCGTCGATCTCTCGGTGCTGCGCGCCGGCATCTGGGGGCCGAAGAGCCTCTGGCGCCGCGTCGTCACCTACCGGCCGTGAACGCGTCGGGCGCCACCGGAGCTCTCGGCTCCGGCGGCGCCCGTTCATCTCCTCACCCCTTCGCGCGGACGACCTTCGCCGTCGCCACCGTCTGGCCCGTGTGGCGCTGCGCGTGCTCCGCGGCGTGGAAGAGCAGCCCCAGCACGTTGCTCGGGATCCTCTTGCGCCCCACCTCCCGCGGCTCCAGCAGCGCCTCGGTCGGCGTCGCCTTGATCTGCTCCATCGCCCGGTCGATGCCCGCGCGCAGCTTCGCCAGCAGCGCCTCCGCGGTCTCCGGCGGCTCGCCCGGCTCGCCCTCGCGCTGGGACGCCGCGAGCTGCTCGGGGCTCAGCTGCTCCCCGCGCGCGTACGTGAGCAGCCGCTCCACGACGCCCGGGATGTGCCGCAGGTGGAAGCCCACCGCCGCCGCGCCGCCGGGGCGCGCCCACAGCTGCTCCGTCGTCAGCCCCGCGGCCGCCCCCTCCACGTCCTCCACCGCCTGCACCAGCGCGTGCGCCACGGGCATCAGGTACGGCGACTCCACGCCCTCGATCGGGCCGCGGAGCCATGCATCGGGTTGTGCCATTCTCTTCTCCTCGCGTTGTGGGAACCCAACGACCGACGATAGCCGACCCGGCGGCGGGCCGCCATGACGCCCGTCACGCACCGGCCTCCGTCCCGCCGACCCGGTGCGAAGCGCGCCCCGCCGATGTACCTTTCCGGGTGGACGGGGCCGCGATCGTGGAGCTCTACGCGCGGTAGTAGGTGGACCCATGGAGATGGAGGAGGGGACGATGGAGGCGAAGCGAATCGACTATCGACATGCCGCTCCCGAGGCACTGCGCGCGATGGCCGCGCTGGAGCGTCACGTGGCCACCGAGAGCGGCCTGGAGCGCTCGCTGCTGGAGCTCGTGAAGATGCGGGCTTCCCAGATCAACGGCTGTGCCTACTGTCTGGACATGCACTCGAAGGACGCGCGCGCGAACGGCGAGAGCGAGCAGCGCCTCTACGTGCTCTCGGCCTGGCGCGAGGCGCCCTTCTACACCGCCCGCGAGCGCGCCGCCCTGGCGTGGGCCGAGGCGGTCACCCTCATCAGCGCCGGCGGCGTCCCGGACGACCTCTTCGCCGAAGCGCGCGAGCAGTTCAGCGAGCACGAGCTGGTCGAGCTGACGATGGCCGTGATCACCATCAACGGCTGGAACCGCCTGGCGATCACCTTCGGCGCCGACGTCGGCTCGTACGAGCCCAGGGCGAAGGACTGATGGCCCGCGGCCCGGACGGCGTACCGCTCGCGGCGGAGCTCGACGCCGCCTCCGGCCTCAACCCCGCCGAGCTGAGCTTCACCCTCGGGCTGGAGAAGATCATCGACGGCGCGCTGACGGGCTACCGCCCGGAGATGCCCTTCGTCTACGGCATCCACCAGGCGCTCTCCCCCCGTATGATCGAGGCGCTGCGCCTCCGCTACCGGGATGCCGGCTGGGGCGAGGTTCTCCTGCGCGAGGGCGCTACGGGCGCCTACATGCTCGTCCTGCGCCCGTAGCGCCTCGCCCCACGCCCACCCCGCCACCAGCCCCGCCTCGACCGCCGCGCTCACCGCGGCCGTCGTCGGGGCCCCGTCCTCCATCCTCATTCTCCTCGTGCGGGGAGCACCATAGCTCGCGCGTTCCATGTCCGGGGTCGTGCATCATGCTGTGGGATCACAACTTGCACAGGTCGATACGCGTCCCTTTCGGGTGCGCCCGACGCGAGTACCGCGACGCAGGAGGAGAGCATGGACTACGGACGAGGCTTCCGACGGAACCGGCAGACGGCCGGCGACTACCTCCCGCACGACCCCGCGATCGACTACGGGTACCGACGCGGCGGCTTCATGGGCAGCGGCATGGGCCGCAACGACCGGAGCTTCGGCCCCGGCGGCGTTGCGGCAGCCGGTGGCAGGAGCCGGGGCGGCCGCCCCGGCTGGAGTGGCAGCACCGGGCGCTTCGGCGGCGGCGGGCCCTGGAACGCCTACGGCTCCGACGTGATGGACGCCCGACTCGGCAGGCTGGGCCGCGGCGGCCCGCGCCGGGGCATGGGCCCCGCGCGCGGCATGCGCTACGACGTCGGCTACGGGATGGGCAACGACCGGGAGTGGTACTGAGGGCGGTCGTCGGTCTTGCGCTCCGACAGCCCCGGCGCCCGACCGACGAGCGACGACCGAGGACCGACGACTGGCAACCAGGAGTTCCCCATGCGATATGGCAGAGACTACGACCGGATGATCTTCCGAGCTGGCGGGTACGACCGTCGGCCGTACCGGCAGGACGCCCCGCGGAGCGGCTACGACCGGCACCTCTTCGACACCCCGCCGTGGGGCTGGGGGAATGCCCGCGGCGGCTATCGCCCGCTCGGCTATCACGGCGCCGACTCGATGGGCGCCTTCAACGCCGGTCCCGCCTCACGCATCAACCTGGACACCGGCCGCCGCTGGACGGTGCCCTGGAACCGGTCCGTGCCCGGCATCGGCCTGGGCCACGGCCTGCCCTACGGCATGGGCGAGCGGGGGCGGTACTTCTGACTGCAGCTATCGGCTATCGGCTATCGGTTGACTGATAGCCGATAGCCGATAGCCGCTTTTTCACCACACGTCCCCCGGGATGTGGCCGCGCTCGAAGTGGATGCCGGACTGCTCCATCAGGTAGTCCCACTTCCGGCGGACCCAGTCCTCCTGGCCGACGGCCATCGAGTGCTCCTCCTCGTCGGTGACGGAGGGCTCGTCCGCGGCGGGGGGCGCCTTCAGGTGGGCGTACGGGCGGCCGTCGTTGAAGACGAACTCGGCCAGCTCGCGCTCGTGCGCGCCATAGACGTCGTCGTCGCTCACGAAGCGGCTCCAGAGGCCGCGCGCCTCCTCGTCGCGCATCAGGACGTGGATGCGGTCGGGGTCGCTCTCGGTCCAGGTGAAGCCGGAGGGCTCCAGCGCCCGGGCGCTGCGGCCGATCTCGTGCCACTGGTCCCGCGTCATGGGGATCTCGAAATCGAGGTTCCTCTCGTGCATCGTCTCCTCTCCGTTGGGGTTGGGCGGGTGGGAGAGCCGGCGCAAAGGCGGTGCCGCTGCTCCCTCTCGCCACGCGTCGGGCTGGACGCTGCCCCGGTGGCGCACTACTGTTTCGGGAGCCGCGTCTCGCGCTGCGGCCTCGCGCACACCCCCACCGCACATCCCAATGGACACCGTCACCGCGCCACCGGCCGCACCCGGGCCTCCCGAGACCTCTCCGAGCACGCCCCTCTGGGAGGACTTCCTCGACATCTTCTACGCCCCGACGAAGGTCTTCGAGCGCCGCCGCGGGGCTCGCTTCGGCCTCCTCCTGGTCATCGTCACCATCCTGGTGGGTGTGCTCTTCGTCGCGATGCAGCAGGCGCTCGCGCCTGCCTTCGCCGCCGAGATGCAGCGCGGCATGGAGGCCGCCGCGCGCAACGGCCGGGCGATGAGCGCGGAGCAGATGGCCAGCGCGCAGAAGATCGGAACCATCGTCGCCGCCGTCGTGGCGTTCATCTCCGTGCCCGTCGGCGTCGTCGTCCTCGGCCTCATCCTCTGGGCCGTGGCGAAGGCCTTCGGCTCGACCGCCAGCGTCGGCGCGGCGATGCTGATCGCCACCTACGGCGAGTTCCCGAAGATCCTCGGCGAGCTCGCCGGCGTCGTGGAGGGGCTGGTCTCCAGCCCGGCGACGGTGTGGTCCGCGAGCTTCAGCGCGGCGCGCTTCATGGACCCCGACACACCGCGGGCCCTCCTGGCGGCGGCCGCGCACGTGGACGTCTTCGCGATCTGGTCCGCCGTGCTGCTGGGCATCGGCATTCACGTGATCGGCCGCATCCCGAAGGCGCAGGCGTGCGTGACGGCCATCATCATGTGGGTGGTCGCCGCCCTCCCGACGGTGCTGGGCGCGGCGATGTCGCGCGGCTGAGCGGGACGCTCGTGACTGCCGGCCGCGGCACCGGCCTTGCAAAGCCGGGCTCGCGCTCGCAGTTACGAGCGAACCCGAACGGACGAGGAAGAGACGATGAGAACGAGACGATTCGCCGCAGTGGCCCTCACGGCCGCCACGCTGGGGACCACAGCGGGGCTGACGGGTTGTGCTTCGATGAACCGCACGGGGAAGGGCGCGGTCATCGGGGCGGGCGCCGGCGGCGCGGTCGGCGCCATTATCGGGAAGCAGGTGGGCTCCACCGCGAAGGGCGCCATCCTCGGCGCGGCGGTCGGCGGTGCGGCGGGCGCCATCATCGGCCACCGGATGGACGAGCAGGCGAAGAACCTCGCCGCCACCATCCCGGGCGCCACGGTGCAGCGCGTGGGCGAGGGGATCGTGGTGACCTTCGACTCGGGGCTCCTCTTCCCCTTCAACTCCACGCAGCTCCTGCCGGCGGGGCAGCAGAACCTGCAGAACCTGGCGCAGAGCCTGGAGCAGTACCCCGAGACGCAGGTGCTGATCGTCGGCCACACGGACAGCATCGGCTCGGCGCAGTACAACCAGACGCTCTCCGAGCAGCGCGCGGAATCCGCGGCGAACGTCCTCTCCTCCTACGGCGTGCCGCGCGACCGGATCCAGACGTCGGGCCGGGGCGAGACGGAGCCCATCGCCGACAACTCGACGGCCGCGGGGCAGGCGCAGAACCGGCGCGTCGAGGTCGCCATCTACGCGAGCGAGGAGTACCGGGACCGGCTGCTGAAGAACAACCCGGGCCAGTAACGGCGGCGGCGCGGCGTCACGCGCGCTGCTTGCCACGCCCGCCGGGCGGCCCCAAGTTTCCCCGTTCCGCGACCGAGCGGAACGGGGATTCTCGCATTCTGCAGTGATCTCGATGAAACGCATCCTCACCGGCATCCAGCCGTCCGGCACGCTGCACATCGGAAACTACTTCGGCGCCATCCGGCCCATCCTGGAGATGCAGGAGGTCGGCGAGGTCTTCGTCTTCCTGGCCGACCTCCACGCGCTGACCTCGCTGAAGGACCCGGCACGGCTCCGCGAGTACACCCGCGAGGCCGCGCTCGACCTGCTCGCCTGCGGTCTCGACCCGGAGCGCACCGTCTTCTGGCGCCAGTCGGACGTGCCCGAGCACACCGAGCTCACGTGGGTGCTGCTCACCGTCACTCCGATGGGGCTGCTGGAGCGCGGTCACGCGTACAAGGACAAGGTGGCCCAGGGCCTCGGTGCCAGCGCGGGTCTCTTCACCTACCCCGTCCTGATGGCCGCCGACATCCTCCTCTACGACGCCGACCTGGTGCCGGTGGGGAAGGACCAGAAGCAGCACCTGGAGATCACGCGCGATGTGGCGGTGAAGCTGAACGAGGCGTACGGCCGCGAGGTGCTGAGGCTTCCCGAGCCCCTCATCCAGGAGAGCATCGCCACCATCCCCGGCCTGGACGGGCGCAAGATGAGCAAGAGCTACGGCAACACCGTCGAGCTCTTCCTGCCCGAGAAGGCGCTGCGCAAGCGACTGATGAGCATCGTCACCGACTCCACCCCCCTGGAGGACCCCAAGGACCCGACGGGCTCCACCATCGTGGAGTACTACAAGCTCTTCGCCTCCCCGGCGGAGGTGGGGGAGATGGAGGCGGCCTTCCGCGCCGGCGGGGTGGGCTACGGCCACTTCAAGCAGCAGCTCTTCGAGAAGGTCTGGGACTACTTCGCCCCCATGCGCGAGCGCCGCGAGCAGCTCCTCGCTCGTCCCGGCTACGTCGACGAGATCCTGCGCGCGGGCGCCGATCGCGCCCGCGCGGTCGCCGTTCCGGTGATGGAGCGCGTGCGCGCGGCGGTGGGGCTGGGGTGAAGCTGTGAGCTATCAGTCCAGCGGTTACCGATAGCCGATAGCCGATAGCCGATAGCTATCAGGGTACGACTTGTGCGCCGCTCGCGCTCGGAGGCGCCGGGGATCCCGGGCGCCGTGATCCAGGCGATTCCCACAAGGAGACGAGCGAATGGCCGACGAGAAGCGAGGTCCCCGGAGCATCCCCGAGGGAGAGCGAGCCGCCGAGATGCGCGACGCCCCGGGCGCGAGCGATGCGGGCCCCATCGACCAGCCGGCGGAGGGGGTGCTCACCCTCGTCTGCGTCCGCTGCGGCCAGGAGTACTACTTCGCGGACCAGGACCCGCCCGAGGGAATGGTCTGCGAGAAGTGCGGGAACCACGTCTTCCGCGATTTCTTCACCGCGGAGGACGGCGACGACGCGGCGGCCGACTTCCACGACTCCACCGCCCGTGACCTCGATCCGGACGACGCCGAGGGCGATGCCCTGCCGGGCGACGTGCTGGATCTGAACCGTGACTGAATTTCATGCTTGAGCCGCTCTTCGTCGGTGCCGGTGTCGCGCTCATCACCCCGTTCGACGGCGGGGGGGTGAACGAGGACGTGCTGCGCCAGCTCGTTCGTTTTCAGCTCAGCGGGGGGATCGACGCCCTCGTCGTCAACGGGAGCACCGGAGAGGCGGCGGCGATGTCGGCCGACGAGCAGCAGCGCGCCGCGGAGGTGGTGGTCGAGGAGGCGGCCGGGCGGGTGCCGGTCGTCGGCGGCGTCGGCGGCAGCGACACCCGCGAGGTGATCGACCTCGCCCGCCGCGCGCGCGCGGCGGGCGTGGACGCGCTCCTCGTCTCGGGGCCGGTCTACAACAAGCCGCCGCAGCGTGGGGTGGTGGCGCACTTCCGCGCGGTGCTCGACGCGGTGCCGCTGCCGCTCATCGTCTACAACATCCCCGGCCGTACCTGCTGCAACATCCTCCCCGAGACGATCGAGGAGCTGGCCGGCGACCCGCGGGTGATCGGGGTGAAGGAGGCGAGCGGCGACATCGCGCAGGTGACGGAGCTCGCGCGCCGTGTCGGCGACCGGGTGCCGCTCTACAGCGGCAACGACGACCAGGTGCTCCCGCTGCTCGCGCTCGGCGGCCAGGGCGTCGTCTCCGTGCTCGCCAACATCGCCCCGGGCGAGGTCTCGCACATGGTGCACGCCTTCCTGACCGGCGACCTGGACGCCGCGCGGCGCATCCAGCTCGACTTCCTGCCGCTGATCCACGCGCTCTTCGCCGAGTCCAGCCCGATCCCGGTGAAGGCCGCCGCCGCGGCGCTCGGCTTCGACGTCGGCGGGCTCCGGCTCCCGCTGGTCGCTCCGTCGCCGGACGTCGAGCGCGCGCTCCTCGATCGGATGCGCGAGCGCGGCCTCCCGGTCCGGGAGCGGCGCTGATGGGGGTGCTCCGGGTGGTGGTGAGCGGAGCCGCGGGCCGGATGGGGGCAACGCTCGCCGCCCTGGCCTCCGAGGACCCGGAGATCGAGCTGGTGGGCGGCATCGACCGCGCCGCGGACGCGCCCGGCTACCCGCGTACCGTGGCGGTGGACTCCGCGGCGGAGCTGATCCGCCAGGCGGACGCCGTCGTCGACTTCTCCGCGCCGGCATTCCTGCGGCAGCTTCTCGAGACGCAGGCGGAGGCGCTCCGCGGGCGGGCGCTCGTGGTCGGCACCACGGGCCTCGGCGCGGACGAGGAGCGGCTGCTGGACCAGGTCGCGGGGGCATCGCCGGTGCTGACCGCGGCCAACTTCAGCGTGGGCGTCAACCTCCTGGTCGCGCTCGCGGAGCGCGCGGCGCGCGTGCTGGGGGTGGAGTACGACGTCGAGATCGTGGAGGCCCACCACCGCCGCAAGGAGGACGCGCCCAGCGGCACCGCCCTCGCGCTGGGCGCGGCGGTGGCGGAGGGGCGCGGGGTGGACCTCGCGGCGGTGCGGCGTGACGGCCGCAGCGGGCGGCCCGGCCCCCGCCCCGAGGGTGAGATCGGCTTCCACTCGCTGCGCGGCGGCTCGCTGGTGGGCGAGCACGAGGTACTCTTCCTCGGCGGCCGCGACCGTATCGAGCTCGCGCACCGCGCCTCGGACCGCGGGCTCTTCGCCGCCGGTGCGCTGCGTGCCGCACGATGGCTCGCCGGCCGACCCGCCGGGCGCTACCAGATGCGCGACGTCCTCGGCCTGTAGGTCCCCACTCTCCCGGAGCGTTCGTCCGTGCAAGCGTTCGCCTCGCCCCTCGGCCTCCAGTTGGAGCTCGTCCACGCACTGCACCTCGGCCTCCTCGGCCGCCTCGTGCTGGCTGCCGTCCTCGGCGGCGTCATCGGTCTCGAGCGGGAGCTCAGCGGGAAAGCCGCGGGGCTGCGGACGAACCTGCTCATCTGTGTCGGCGCGGCCCTGCTCATGGACCTCTCCATGCGCGTCGCCGCGCTCCCCGGCCTGGTGAACCCGGCGACGGGGACCGTCGGTGACCCCACCCGCATCGCCGCGCAGATCGTCTCCGGCGTGGGCTTCCTCGGCGCCGGAACCATCATCCAGTCGCGCGGTACGGTGGTGGGGCTCACGACCGCCGCCACCATCTGGGTGGTCGCCGCGATCGGCATGGCGGTCGGGGCGCACGCCTACGCCGGCGCCGTCGGCTGCACCGTCCTCGTCTTCCTCGCCCTCGTCCTGCTCGGTCGCGTCGAGGACCTCGTCATCCGCCGGCGCCGCACCCGCCGTTACCTCTTCGTCCTCGACCCGGACCCGGGGATGCTCAAGGGGGTGCGGGAGGTGTTCCACGACTCGGGTCTGCGCGTGGAGATGGAGTCGGTGGAGAAGGGATCGGACCATTTCGAGATCGCTCTCGACGCCTCCGGGCCGGTCCTCTCCCACGCGCGGGCGCAGGAGGTCCTCTTCGGCTCTCCGGGCGTGCGGCGGATGACCACCGCGCTCTGACGGTGGCATATCTCCTGCTCGTCGTGGCGCAGGTCCTCGGCCTCGCTCTGGTCGCGCTCGGCTTTCCCGGTACCTGGCTCCAGGTCGCCGCGCTCGCCCTCTTCGCCTGGGCTTTCGACTTCCGGACCGTGGGGCTCGTCTCGGTGGGCATCGTGCTCTTCCTTGCCATTCTCGCCGAGATTGCCGAATTTCTGCTGGGTGGGCACTTCGCGCGCGTCTACCGCGGCAGCCGCCGCGCTACCTGGGGTGCGCTGCTCGGCGGCGTCGTGGGTGCGTTCGTCGGGCTGCCCCTTCCGCTGCTCGGCAGCGTGCTCGGTGCCATGCTCGGTGCCTTCGCCGGGGCGCTCCTCTTCGAGCTCACCACCGGCGGAGGTACCCGTACCGCCCTCCGCGCCGGCTGGGGCGCGTTGCTCGGGCGGGTCGTCGCCACCGCCATGAAGGCGAGTGTCGCAGTCGTTATTCTGGTCTTCGCTCTGCTCACCGCTGCCCGCTGAGGTTTCCGCGGGCCGTTTTTACCCGGGCCGAGAGCCGTTGCCCCAGCCGTAAGGGACTTCCCATGAACGAGGATGCGACCGCCGTGGAAGAAGGCAAGTACGTGTACTGCATCATCAAGAGCCCCAAGTCACGGGAGTTCGGGCAGATCGGCATCGGCGAGGGCAGCAACACCGTCTATACCGTGCACTTCCGTGAACTGGCGGCCGTGGTCAGCGACACGCCGATCCGCATCTACGACCCCACCCGCGAGAACGTCCTCGCCCACGAGTTCGTCAACGAGACGGTGATGCGGGAGTATACGGTCATCCCGATGAGCTTCGGGACGCTCTTCCGCACCCAGGAGGACATCGTCGAGCTGCTCAAGTCCACCTACCAGGCCTTCGACGACGTCCTCGAGAAGATGAAGGACAAGATCGAGTTCGGCCTCAAGGTGCTCTGGGACCGGGAGAAGGTCATCGCCTCGATCGAGGACGCGAACGAGGAGATCCGGCGGCTGAAGGACGAGATCAACCGCAACGCGCAGAGCTCGACCTACTTCGCCCGCATGCAGCTCGGGCGCCTCGTCGAGGCCGCCATCGAGGAGGCGGGCAACGGCTACGTCCGCGACATCCACGACACCCTCAAGCCCGCGGCGGTCGCCTCGCGCTCGAACAAGCCGATCGGCGACCGGATGATCCTCAACGCCGCCTTCCTCGTCGATCGCGACCGCGAGCGCACCTTCGACGCCTCGGTCAAGGAGATCTCCCACCGCTACGAGGAGCTCCTCACCTTCAAGTACACCGGCCCGTGGCCGCCGTACAACTTCGTCAACATCAAGCTCAAGCTGGAGAAGGCGACGGGGTGACGGCGATGGAGAACGGAAAATTTAGAATGTAGAATGAACCGTAGCCGTAGCACCGGCCTCGTTCTCCATTGTCCATTCTCGATTCTCGATTGACATGGGGTTATTGAAGCATCTCCTCTTCTGGCCCGTCACGGGTCCGGAGTTCCTCGCCAAGTTCTCGATCACGAAGGTGAACGACGCGGTGCGCGAGGAGCTGACGGACGACCAGGCGGTCAAGGAGGAGCTGCTCGCGCTGCAGATGCAGCTGGAGCTGGGCGAGGTGGACGACGACGAGTACGTGGTGCGGGAGGCCGAGCTGATGCAGCGCCTGCGCGACGTGCGCCACTGGCGCGAGGAGTTCGGCCTGGGCGGCTCGGGCGGCCCCGTGCGCGTCGCGCGCGAGCAGGCGCTGGAGGAGTCGACGGACGAGGTGCCCGACGTGGCCGAGAACGTCGTCTCCGCACCCGAGTGGGAGGACGAGCGCGTCGAGGAGCCCCCGCCGAGCGGTGGCGTCGCGGACCCCGAGGGCGCGTCGGTCGAGATCAACCTGGACTGGGACTGGGAGTGAGTGGAATGTTGAATGCGGAATTGTGAGGTACGCTGAAGCGACCCCGGGCGCGGTGCTGCACCCATGCCCCGATTCAACATCCCAAATTCACGATTCAGCAGTCCCGCGCTTTCCCTCGGCACTCGCTGGACGCTCGTCGGCGGCAAGGGCGGGGTGGGGAAGACGACGACCGCCGCCGCGCTGGCCGTGGAGCTGGCGCGCTCGGGGCGGCCGGTGCTGGTCGTCTCCGTGGACCCGGCGCACTCGCTGGGCGATGCGCTCGGCCTGGCGCTGGGGGACGAGCCCGGTGCGGTGCCGGGCGTGCCGGGGCTGCGGGCGCTCGAGGTGGACGCGGAGCGGGAGCGCGCGCGCTTCCTCGCCTCCAATCGCGCGTCGCTCGCGAGCCTCCTGGAGCGCGGTACCTTCCTCGACGCCTCGGACGTGGCGGAGGCGACGGAGCTCGCCGTGCCGGGTCTCGACGAGCTGGCCGCCCTCTTCCGTCTGCTCGACCTGCTCCGCGAAGACGACGCCTACCTCGTCGTCGACACGGCCCCCACCGGGCACGCGCTGCGGCTCCTCGACCTGCCGCGGCTCGCTGCCGGGTGGCTGGGCGCGCTGCGGGCGATGGAGGAGAAGCACCGCGCGGTCGCGCTGGCGCTCGCCGGAGAATACCGCGCCGACGCGGCCGCCGACTTCCTCGCCGCGACGGCCGCGGAGCTGAGCGACGCGGAACGCCTCCTCGCCGACCCGGTACGGACGCGCCTCCTGCTCGTCACCACGCCGGAGCCGGGCGTCCTGGCCGAGACGCGGCGCTTCGAGGCGGCGCTCACCGGGCGGGGCATCGCCCTCGCCGGGATCGTCGTGAACCGGTGCGAAGCGAAGGCCACTGAGCGGGCGCAGCCCGCGAAGAACCGCGCGGCGCCGGGCGAGGGCGCGGCCGCCGT
>DASSTO010000119.1:0-18026 GCA_035707865.1 Longimicrobiaceae bacterium
GGGTGAGTGAACCGAGCGGGTACGGCTGTGTGAGAATCGTCATCGTCTGTCCCCCGTCGTGTGTGCGACCCCAGGAGGAGCGCCGTAGGCAGACGTCTCCATCTCCAGAATCTCGATGTAAAGATACCTGCCGAAAAAAAGGGAGCCTACCCGCGCTCCCGCACGCCGCGGCCCAGCCGCTTCAGCAGCTCGGCCGCTTCCCGCTTCTCCTCCACGGACAGCCCGTCGGTGATCTCGCGCACGCGGCGAGCGTGAGCGGGAAAGACCGTCCCGATGAGCGCCTCCCCTTCGGGGGTCAGCTCGACGTAGCAGACACGCCGGTCGTCGGGGCACGCCGCGCGCCGCACCAGGCCGCGGGCCTCCAGCTTGTCGATCACGTAGGTGGTGCTACCGCTGGTGAGGAGGATCCGCTCCCCCACCTCGCCCAGCGAGAGGCGGCCCTTGTGGTAGAGGAGCTCCAGTACGCCGAACTCGCTCCCCCCCAGCCCGTGCCGCTCCACGCTGCGCCGGGCCTCCTCGGAGACCGAGTGGAAGGCGCGGGCCAGCACCGTCCACAGCTTGAGCGCTGCGGCGGTCTCCGCGTCGTACGCGGGGGGAGCGGAGGAAGGGGTGCCGTCATTCATCTTGAGGTCAAGATAATCGCCGCCCGCGGTGCCCGCAAGGGTGCGGGCACCGCGGGCGGGCGAGGTCGAGATCGAGACGATCAGGGGAGCGCGTGCCCGGCTCCGGCCCTGACGGGGGTTTCCAGCGGCCCGAGATAGCCGGGCTGCTCCGAGCCACCGAGGTCGAGGACGATGCGGTCCACCACCACGCCGGGATCGACCATGTAGAGGTGCAGCACGTGGGAGCCCGCGTCGGGGACCGGGAGATCCACGTCGGCGGTAGCGGCGTTGTCGAGCACCTGCTCGGCCCACGCCTTCGAGTCCGTCTCGCGGTGGAGGACGACGAGGTGCGGAGCCGCGTCGTCGAGCCCGACGGCGAGTCGGAGACCGCGACCGGGGACGATGGAGAAGGTGGGCACGAGCGTCACGCGCACCCGGGCGGAGCCGGCCGTGGGAATGTCGACCCGGTAGTCGAGCCGGGGCGCATCCGTGCGCAGGCGGGCGGAATCGACGCTGGCGGTCGTGACCGGATAGACGGCGACCGACCCGGCGCCGGTGCGGCCCAGGCCGGGGACCACCCGCCACCCCGCCCCGCCGCGGTCCACCCGGGCGGTGAAGTCCTCGGCCTCCATCGCCGCCACCCCGTCCACCGTGGTGAAGCGGCCTCCGGGCACCGCGGCCGCGGTGTCGAGGAAGGCGTACGCCGCGGGCGCGGTCGGGTCGGGGAGGGGGTGATCGGCCGCGAGATTCGCCGAGGGGAGCGTGGGCGGGCGGTGGCGCATCGCCGCCTCGAGCACGTCGTCCGCGGGGTACGTCGGCATGATCCGCCGCCACTTCCCGCCAGCGAGGGTGTCGTTGTAGAAGGCCGTCTCCCGGTCCAGCCGGGCGGCCGCGTTACGCGCCCGTGCCGCGAAGGAGCGCGCGAGCGGCGTGTTGTGGCCGTTCTCCTTCAGGTACTCCACGGTGTAGAAATAGCGCTGGTTGGCGAGTGCCATCCCCCGCACGGGATAGGCGACGAGCTCGAAGAAGGCGTCGCGCTGCGCCGCGGGCATCCGCTCGGCCAGCGAGTCGACCCGGGCGAGGAGGTCCTTACACGCCTGCACCCGCGCCCAGATCTCGTTCTCGTCGAGCGAGGTCGTCTCCGAGAAGTTCCCTTGCGTGCCCCAGTGGAGGTGCTCCGGCTTGCGCTGGAAGCTCAGGCGGTAGTAGTCGTGCAGAAGGGAGGCGATCTCGTGCGCGTGCTCGGCGCCGAACTGCCGCTCCACCCAGTCCGCCAGGAAGTCGTCGATGTTGTCGAGCCGCCAGCGGTCGTGGTCCCACGCCATCTCCAGGAAGAGCGAGAGCCCGATCTCGCCCGGCTTGATGTCGCCCACGTTCAGGATCCATTCCCTGCGCACCCCGAGGTCCCACGCCTTCGACATCTCCTCCCAGAGGAGCGCGGGCGGCGTGGTGTTCAGCCAGAGGTACGACTCGGGCGAGCCCAGGTAGGAGATGTGGTAGTAGACGCCCGAGCCCCCGCTGCGCGCTCGCTCCGCCGAGTCGGGGAACTCCCGGATGTAGCCGAAGTTGTCGTCCGGCCAGACGATCGTCACGTCGTCGGGCACCTTCAGCCCGGCGCGATAGAGCGGCAGGACCTCCTTGTACGGCGTGAAGGCCTGCGGTACCTCGGACACGTCCGGGTTCACGTACTTCCGCAGCAGAGACCGCTGGTCGGCGAAGATCCGCTCCATCAGCGCCACCTTCTCCGCCGTGGTGCTCGCCCCGACCATCGGTGAGTCGTGGATGCCGCGCATCCCCAGCGTCCAGACGTTCTCGTAGCGGCCGTTCTCCCGCACCCGCTCCTCCCAGTAGCGCAGTACGCCGGCCGGGTTGCGCTGGTAGTCGTAGTCGCGCGAGGGCGCCGTCCACTCCGTGGTGTTGTCGCGCAGCATCGGCTCCGCGTGCGACGAGGCCATCACGATGGCGAAGTCGTCCGCCAGCACGCGATCCCGGGGGTAGAGGTTGAACGCCTTCGTGATGGGATGCATCGCCGGCCACAGGATGTTCGCGCGCAGGCGCAGCATCAGCTCGAAGACCCTGGCGTACGTCTTCGGGCCGATGTCGCCCAGCGCCGGGTCGTAGGTCATCGATGCCCAGGGCTGCAGGCCCCAGTCCTCGTCGTTGATGAAGAGACCGCGGTACTTCACGGAGGGTGGCCCCTCGACCCGCGTCCCCGCCCGCACGAAGAGGGACTCGCTGCGGCGCACCGGCACGTCCGCCCACCAGGACCAGGGCGACACCCCGATCTGGCGCGAGAGCTCGAAGACGCCGTACGCCGTCCCGCGCCGGTCGCTGCCCGCCACCACCAGCGCCCGCGAGACGCCGGGGAGCGGGTCCTTCACCGTGGTGATCAGGAAGCTCTCCCACTTCCCCGCGATCCGTCCGACGTCCAGGCGATGCGTGCTCACCAGCCGGTCCACCAGGCGGCTGTGGCCGAGGGTGCCGACGATCACCGGCGTCCCCTCACCCGGGGCGCCGGTGGACACCACCGCCGGCCTCGCCCCGCTCACCCGCCCGACGTCCTCGGCGAAGTCGCGCGCCGCGATGCCGACCACCGTGGCGTCGGCGCTGTCGTACCACACCGGCGCCGCCCGCCCCTCCACCACCAGGGGGAAGTCGTTCGGCCCGCCGTCGCGCACCACGAGCGACTGCGCGTGGAGCGGAATGACGGCGACGCAGAGGAGAATGGGGCACCACGCGGTGCGCAGGGCCGGGCGAACGGGAACGGATGGCGAGTGCATGACGACAGCGACCCGGGTGAGCGGAAAAGGGGGCGGGAGATACCCGACGGCGGAGTATAGCCGGGCCGGCGAATGAGGGAAATAGCAGGAGGGGCGCCCCCGGTCTCGCCGGGAGCGCCCCTCTGTCCGGCCGGCGGCCGCGACGTCAGTCGTCCGTGCCGGCGTTCCCCTCGTCCGAGGAAGCGGCGACGCCCTTGATCCCCAGGATCTCCTTGACCCTGCCCTCGATGTCCGCCGCGATGTCCAGGTTGTCCTGCAGGAAGGCCTTCGCGTTCTCGCGGCCCTGGCCCAGGCGAACGTCGCCGTAGGAGAACCACGCGCCGGACTTCTGGATCACGTTCGCCTCGACGCCGAGATCCACGATGATGCCGTAGTGGTCGATGCCGACGTTGAACATGATGTCGAAGTCCGCCTGCTTGAAGGGCGGCGCGACCTTGTTCTTGACGACCTTGACGCGGGTCTTGTTCCCGACGAGCTCGTCCTTGTCCTTGATGGAGCCGATGCGGCGGATGTCCATCCGGAGGCTGGCGTAGAACTTCAGCGCGCGACCGCCGGTGGTCGTCTCCGGGTTGCCGAACATCACCCCGATCTTCTCGCGGATCTGGTTGGTGAAGATCACCGCGCAGGCGGAGCGGTTGATGGCACCCGTGAGCTTGCGCAGCGCCTGGCTCATCAGCCGGGCCTGCAGGCCCACGTGGCTGTCGCCCATCTCGCCCTCGATCTCCGCCCGCGGGACGAGCGCGGCCACGGAGTCGATCACCAGCACGTCGATCGCGCCGCTGCGGACCAGCGTCTCCGCGATCTCGAGCGCCTGCTCACCGGTATCGGGCTGCGAGACGAGGAGGTTGTCCACGTCCACGCCCAGCCGACGCGCATACTCGATGTCCAGCGCGTGCTCGGCGTCGATGAAGGCCGCGATGCCCCCCTGCCGCTGGGCGTTCGCGATCACGTGCAGACAGAGCGTCGTCTTGCCCGAGCTCTCCGGACCGTAGATCTCGGTGATGCGCCCGCGCGGCACGCCACCGATGCCGATCGCCGCGTCCAGGTTGATGGCTCCCGTGGGAATCGCCGGGACCTGCACCCTCGGCCCGTCCACGCCCATCCGCATGATCGAGCCCTTGCCGTGGGCCTTCTCGATCTGCGAGATCGCGACGCTCAGAGCCTTCTTCTTACCTTCGCTAACCTCAAGCGTAACCATGCTCTCCCTCGTTTCGATGCGGGTCTGGGATCGCCCCAATGGAGCCCCGGGTAGTACCCTCACCCCCGGCGAGCGGTTCCCGAACAAAGTACGAAAGACCACCCCCGGAAGCAAGCATCTCGTGCGAATCCCGCCCCGTGGAAACGCCGCTCCCTGTACCCCCCGGGCTCAGGCCGGTGCCCTCGCTTCCGCCACCTCCGCGAGCACTTGCACCGCACGCTCGATGCCCGCGTCGTCCACGTCGACGTGGGTGACGGCGCGGATGCGGCGGGGGCCGAAGCGGGTCATCCACACGCCACGCTCGGCGAGAGCGGCGAGCAGGGCCTCGGGGTCGAGACCCTCGTCGAGATCGATCATGACGATGTTGGTCTCCGGTGCCGGCGCGGAAAGGCCGGGGAGCGCCGCGACCCCGCGGGCGAGTCGCGAGGCGCGGGCATGGTCGTCGGCGAGCCGGTCGAAGTTGTGCTCGAGCCCGTAGAGGCCCGCGGCGGCGAGCAGGCCGGCCTGGTGGAGACCACCGCCGAGGCGCCGTCGAACCCGCCAGGCGCGCTCCATCGTCTCCGCGTCGCCGGCGAGGACCGAGCCGATCGGAGCGCCGAGGCCCTTGGAGAGGTCGAACATCACCGTATCGGCGAGCTCGGCCCAGGCGTGCATGGGCGTGCCGCTGGCCACCGAGGCGTTCGGCAGCCGCGCCCCGTCCAGGTGGACCCGGACGCCGCGCTCGCGCGCCACCTCCACCACCGCGCGCATCCGCTCGACGGGAAGGACCCGGCCCCCGACGGCATTGTGGGTGTTCTCCAGGCAGAGGAGCGACGTCTGCACGGAGTGGAGCGACCGGGGGCGGATCGCCGCGGCGGCGTCCTCCGCCGTGAGGAGCCCGTCGGCCGTGGGAACGGGGTGCAGCTGGACGCCGCTCCACGCCGCGCCGGCCGCCTCCTCATAGTTGTAGATGTGCCCCAGCGCGTCGATCACCGCCTCCGTCCCGGCCGGCGCCTGGACGTTCAGCGCCGCCTGGTTCGCCATGATGCCGCTGGGGAAGAAGAGCGCGCGCTCCTTGCCCAGCAGCGCCGCGGCGGCCTCCTCCAGCGCCGTCACGCTGGGGTCGTCGCCGAAGACCATGTCGCCGACCGGCGCCTCCGCGATCACGCGGCGCATCTCCGGGGTCGGGCGGGTGACGGTGTCGGAGCGCAGGTCGACGATGGCGGTGATCTCGGGCATGTGGACCGGGAGGTGACGGGTGTGCAGCGGCTCGGGGGAACGTAGGCGCCCGCCGGGGCCGGGGGAAGCCGGGCGCTTGGCGCGAAGGTCACCCGGGCGCGTCGTCCGGGCCGCGCCGCAGGCGAGCGAGCCGCTCGTCGACTCGCTCCGGGACGAGGAGAGAGTCGGAGATGGCCGCGATCTCCTCGGCCTCCTGCCAGGCGCGCTCCAGCTCGGCGAGCTCGCCCTCCAGGGCCCGCCGCTCGGCCTCCTCGTGGGCGGCCATCTCGAGGGCGAGACGCACGGGGTAATCGAGGTGGTGGACGGGGGTGCCGCCGTGCTGGCGACGAGCGGGGCTCCGCGCCGCGATGTCGAAGCAGCGCAGCGGGTCGCCGGCCTGCTCGAGCACCTGCACGGCCTCGTCCACCTGCCGACGGCTGCCGCCGAAGCGGTTCATCGCGGGAAGCACGACCCCCGCGGCGCGCAGCGCCTGATCGCCCGTGAAGGCGATCTCCTCCTTGCCGCTCTCGTGGCGCACCGGCACGACGAGGCGCCAGTCGGGCCCCGTCGCGCCCGCCCGCAGGGAGACCCGGTCGAGGTCCTTGCGACGCACCTGGACGATCCCGTGCTCCGGGTTGGGGATCCGGGCGACGACCTTGTTCGGGCTGCCGTGCATCGCCACGTCGATCAGGCCGCGGCCCCACCACCAGAAGCCGCCCAGGCCGATGCCGGCCGTGACGCCCCCGACGACGACGGCCCCGAGCGCGCCCAGGCCGATGCCGGCCCGCACGATGTAGCGCCGCCTGCGCCGGCCGAACTGGTCGCCGTAGCGCCACGCGGCCATCTCCGGGCGTTGCGGCTCGCCGATGCGCACCAGCTCCAGGCCTTCCTTCAGCCGCGCCAGGCCGATGTTCTCGCTCGAGACGCGCAGGCGCGTGTCGCGATAGAGGCGCTCCATCTCCTCGATCGCCTCCCAGCGCTCCTCCAGCGGCGAGAGGTTCCAGCGCTCGCACTTGCGGCAGACGACCCACAGGCGACCCTTCGCCGCGTCGTACGCCAGGCGTCGTCCCACGGGGAAGTTCTCGATGACCTCGTTCGCGCCGAGGTCGGAGTTGCAGAAGAGGCAGGTGGAGTACATCGGGAGGTTACAGGTTACGGGTTACAGGGGACAGGTTACAGCCTGCTTGCTGTAACCTGTCCCCTGTAACCCGTAACCTAGCTCTTCGCCTGCTGGTACCGCTTCGAGACCTCGTCCCAGTTCACGAGGTTCCACCACGCGGCCACGTAGTCCGGGCGGAGGTTCTGGTACTTGAGATAGTAGGCGTGCTCCCAGACGTCGAGGCCGAGGAGCGGCGTCTTGCCCTCCATGTGCGGGCTGTCCTGGTTGGGCGTGCTCACCACCTCCAGGCCGCCGCTCCTGTCCGCCACCAGCCAGGCCCAACCGCTGCCGAAGCGCGTCTTGGCGGCATCGCTGAACTTCTGCTTGAACGCGTCGAAGCTACCGAACTTCTGCTTGATGGCGTCGGCGAGGGCGCCCGTCGGCTCGCCGCCACCGTTCTGCTTCATCACCTGCCAGAAGAGCGAGTGGTTCGCGTGGCCGCCGCCGTTGTTGCGCACCGCCGTACGGATGTCCTCCGGGACGCTCTCGATCCGCTGCAGGAGCACCGTCACGTCCTCCGGGGCGTTGAACTCCGGGTGCTTCTCCAGCGCGGCGTTCAGGTTGTTGACGTAGCCGGCGTGGTGCTTGTCGTGGTGGATCCGCATGGTACGCTCGTCGATGTGCGGCTCGAGCGCGTCGTAGGCGTACGGGAGATCGGGCAGGGTGTACTTGGCCATGTGGCACCTCCGATTGGAGTGAGGTCGGGCGCGTGACTCGCGCGGGGCGGCCGCCGGGCGGTGAGCGCGGGGCCGAACGGTGCCGAGGGGACCGCAATCCACGCGCCGCGGCCGGGGGGCCGGACCGGGCCAATGTAACCCACGCCAGATGTTTCGCTACCCGGGCCCGCCCCCGCGCCGGTTCAGGCCGGCGGGCCCTCCGCGCGCAGCTGCCGGATCTCGCGGTCGAGCGTGGCGAAGCGGCGGCCGAGCACGAGCGTGTAGCCGAAGAGCAGGAGCCACGCGATGGCGAGGGCGGCGAAGACGTGCCAGTAGGCGCGCAGCGTGGTCGGCGGCGGCGCGTTCAGAGGAAGGCCGGACGGCTCGGTCGGGGCCTGTGTCACCTGAGCAGCCGCCTGCGTAGGAACCGCCGGCGCCGACTGGGCCGGCAGCGAAGCGGGGGCGGCCAGCGCGAGAGCCAGCGCGAGGGCGGTGAAGATACGCCGCATCAGCGGTACACTCCTTGGGAATCGTGAGTGACGGGTGAATCCATGGCCTGCCGGTACCGAAGGGCCTCCACGCTCCGCCGCATCCGCTCCACGCCGTAGCGCAGGAGGAGGAGGGCGAAGAAGAGCAGCGTGAAGGAGAGGAAGCCGAGCAGCAGCGTCTGCACGATCCGCGGGTCGGCGGTCGGCCCTTCGGGCTTGAGGATCACCGGCTTCGGGTGCTGCGAGCGGAACCACAGGACGCTGAGGTGGATGAGCGGGATGTCGATCGCGCCCACGATGCCGAGGACCGCGGCGAAGCGCTTCCCGCGCTCGGGGTTCTCTGTGGCGCCGCGGAGCATGAAGTAGCCGACGTAGATGAACCAGAGGAGCAGCGTGAGGGTGAGCCGGGGGTCCCACACCCACCACGCGCCCCAGGCGATGCTCGCCCAGAGCGGCCCGGTGGTGAGGACGATGGTGGTGAAGATCACGCCGATCTCCGCCGCCGAGACCGCGATGGCGTCCAGGCGGTCGTCGTGCAGCCAGAGATAACCCAGCGAGCAGAGCGCCACGATGACGAAGGCGAGGAAGGCGTTCCACGCCGAGGGCACGTGCACGTAGAAGATCCGCTGCACCACCCCCATCGTGCTCTCGGTGGGGACGTAGAAGAAGACCATCCACAGCGTCGCCAGGACGCCCGCGGCGGCGGCGAGCGAGAGCCCGATCGCCCAGCGGCGGGTGGAGGCCAGGGAATCCGTTTGCACTTCGGTCATGACTCGGTCGTTGATGAGTTACGAGTTCTGAGTTACGAGTTACGAGTTGGCCGGTTCCCCAACTCGTAACTCGTACTTCGTAACTCGTAACTTCCGTTCACTCCTCCACCACCGCCCCGAAGACCAGCGCCCCGACGACGACGAAGATCACGTCGAAGGCGAGCAGCATCCTGAGCGCGGATGCCTGCTCCGCGAGCGGGCGGCCGATGAGCAGGTGCTGCGTGGCCGAGGCCGCGAAGATGACGACCGGCAGCAGCAGCGGGAGCAGCAGGATCGGCAGCATCGTCTCGCCGAGGCGCGTGTGGGCGGCGACGGCGCTGAAGAGCGTACCGAGGGCCATGAAGCCGACGCTCGCCAGCAGCACCACCAGCGCGAGACCTCCCACGCCGCGCCCGAGCGGCAGCTGGAAGAAGAGCGCGTAGACGGGGAAGATCACCAGCTCCGTCACCAGGAGGATCAGGAGGTTGGCGAGGAACTTCCCCAGGAAGAGCGCGCTCCGGTCCAGTGGGGCCAGGAGCAATCCCAGCAGCGCGTCCTGCTCGCGCTCCGACGCGAAGGAGCGACCGAGCCCGAGCATCCCCGCGAAGATCACCGTCACCCATAGCATCGCGCCCGCGATGCTGCGCCCGCGCACCGTCGGGTCGAGGGCGAAGCTGAAGATCACCGCCACCAGCACGGCGAAGGTGAGCATGCTCACCAGCCGCTCGCGGGAGCGGGCCTCCAGCGTGAGGTCCTTGCCCGCGATCGCGAGCACCTGCCGCACGAACGCGCTCACCGGCTAGCGCGCGCCACCCACCCGCTCGGTGTAGACGTGCTCGAAGCGCGCGGCGTCCACCGCCGCGCGCGGCTCGTCCGAGATCCACCGCCCGCCCACCTGCACCGCGACCCGATCGGCGAGCTCCAGCCCCTGGGAGAGGTTGTGCGTCACCAGGAGCACCGTACGCCGCCCGTCCTTCAGCTGTTCCAGCACCCCGCGCAGCACCCGCGCGGCGTGCGGGTCGAGGCCGGTGTACGGCTCGTCGAGCAGGACCACCTCCGGGTCGTGCAGCAGGGTCCGGGCGAGGGCCAGCCGCTGGATCATTCCGCGCGAGAAGCCACGCGCCGCGTCGGCCCGCCGCTCCCAGAGCCCCACCTCGCGCAGCCGGCCCTCGATGCGCCCCGGCAGATCCGGAAGCCCGTAGAGCCTCCCGTAGAGCCGCAGGTTCTCCTCGGCCGTGAGCTGGCCGTAGAGGAAGCTCTGGTGCGAGAGGACGCCGATGCGCGCGCGCCACTCCGGGTCGCCGTACTGCAGCGGCTGGCCGTTCAGGTGGACCTCGCCGCGCGTGGGCCGCAGCGTCCCCGAGAGCAGCCGCAGGAGCGTGCTCTTCCCCGCCCCGTTGGGCCCGAAGAGCGTAAGGAACTCGCCCCCCGCCAGTGAGAAGTCCACCCGACGGACCGCCGGGTGGACGCCGTACCACTTCTCCACCGCGCGCGCCTCCAGAACCGGCGCGGCGGTCACCCCAGCTTCTTCCCGCAACCGGAACAGAAGCGGCTGCCCGGCGGGTTGACGAAGCCGCACGAGTGGGTGATCCGGAACGAGGGGGGCGCGCCGCTCGCCACGAGCTGGGCGCCCTCGGCGGCGCGGATGGCCAGGAGCGCCTCCTGCTCCAGCTGCGCCTTGAGGCGCTGGTAGTCCGTCTCGTCGAGCTTGCCGCCGATGCGGTCGTACTCGATCTCGCGCAGCGACTGCAGCGCGACGCGCTTGCGCGCCTCGGCGTCGATGACCCCGCCGGCGATCGGGTCGCCGACGAGGGCGAGGCGCTGCAGGACGATCGGGAAGATCACCCAGCCCGCGGCGATGAGCCCCAGGATCACGGCGGCGGCGACGACCGTCACGTCTCCACCTCCCCCGCCTCTTCCGCCTCCTCCCACTGCCGGAGCGCCACGGCCAGCTGCTCGCGGTCCGCGCTGGAGATCGCCACGCTCGGAGCCGGGAAGACACTGGCCACCGCCCGGGCGCGGCGGAGCCGCCCGACGATGTACGCGGCTCCGCCGATGAGGACGAGCGGCGGGATCACCCAGGCCCAGAGGCCCGGACCGCTGCGCTTGGGCAGCGCGCGCCACTCCTCGCCGTGTCGCGAGATCATCCACTCCACCAGCCGGTGCGCGGACCAGCCCCGCGCCGCGAGCACGTGGATGCTGTCGCGCAGAGCCGCGGCCTGGTCGCTCGGGCACACCGCCAGCATGAGCCCGGGGCAGAACGGCGAGCGCAGCTGCGAGATCGCCTCGTTCGCCACGTCCGCGTGCGGCAGCGACGAGGGGCTCCGCACCGTCTGCGCCGCGACCGGACGGGCGACGACCAGCGCCAACGCCAGCGCCAGGAGCAAGCCAACCAGCGGCTGGCGGGTGGCGGGTGGCGGGTAGTGACGTCCCCCCCGACCCCTGAATCCCGAATCCTGAATCCTGTACCTCTTCACACTTCCACCAGCTCCGGTTCGGGGACGCGGACGGGCACCGTTCGCACCTTCGGCTCCACGGCGACCGTCGGCCAGAGGGCGATCAGCGTGCCGATCGCCATCAGCAGGCCGCCCACCCAGATCCAGGAGACGAGCGGGTTGATGAGCACCCGGAAGGTCGCCATGGGCCGCGGGTCGGTGCCCTGGATCACCCCGTTGGGATCGTCGACGCCGGCCAGGATCAGGTAGAGGTCCTGGTCCCACTCCGTGCGGATTCCGACCTCGTGGTTGGTCTCCTGGCGCTGCCGGTACGAGCGCAGCTCGGCCGTCATGATGCCGAGCGGCTCGTGATTCCGCTCGACGCGCATCGAGGCGACGAGCTTCGTCATGTTCGTTGCGTCGTACCACGACATCGCCTCGTACTGCAGGTGGTACGAGGTACCGAACGGCGACTGGACGTCCACGCTCTCGCCCGGCTTGAGCGCGATCTGCTTCTCCACGTCGTACGCCTTGCCGGCGAAGCCCATGAAGGTGACGACGAGGCCGGCGTGGACGATGTACCCGCCATAGCGGCGCCGGTTGCGGCGCACCAGCGAGACGAGCGCGCGCGCCCTGCCCTCACCCTCGATCGCCGCCCGGGCGCGCGTACCCTTCCAGAACTCGACCACCACGGTCGTCATCGTGAAGGCGCCGAGCGCGAAGGTGAGGAGCGCCTCGACGTGGCGGATGCCGCTCGCCCAGAGGGCGACGCCCACCACCGTGCCCACGGCGAGCGGCAGCAGGAAGTTGCGCTTGAGGTTGCGCGGCGTCGCGCGCCGCCACGCGATGATCGGTCCCACGCCCAGCAGGAAGAGCAGGATGAGGCCGAGCGGGACGTTCACGCGGTTGTAGAAGGGCGGCCCCACGTTGATCTTCTGCTTGAAGATCCCCTCGGAGATCAGCGGGAACGTCGTCCCCCAGAGGGTGGCGAACATCGCGCCGACGAAGACGAGGTTGTTCCCGAGGAACGCCGCCTCGCGCGAGAGCCAGCTCTCCACCTGCGATTCCGGCTGCAGACGGTCGCGGCGCCACCAGACGAGCGCCGCGCAGATGAGCGTCACCACCGCGAGGAAGCCCAGGAAGATGTAGGCGATGGTGGTGTTCTCGGCGAAGGCGTGGACCGACTCGATGAGCCCCGAGCGCGTCAGGAAGGTCGCGAAGATGCTCAGCAGGAACGTCCCCAGGATGAGGAAGATGTTCCACTGCTTGAGCATTCCCCGCTTCTCCTGGATCATCACCGAGTGCAGGAAGGCCGTGCCGGTGAGCCAGGGCAGGAGCGACGCGTTCTCGACCGGGTCCCAGAACCAGTAGCCGCCCCAGCCAAGCTCCTCGTACGCCCAGCGCATCCCGAAGAGGATCCCGCAGGTGAGAAAGAACCAGGCGAGGAGCGTCCACTTGCGGGTGGTGGTGATCCAGCGCGTGTCGAGCCGGCCGGTGACCAGGGCGGCCACGCCGAAGGCGAAGGGAATGGTGAAGCAGGTGAAGCCCAGATAGAGCGTGGGCGGGTGGATCGTCATCCAGTAGTTCTGCAGCTGCGGGTTCAGACCGCGCCCGTCGGCGGGGATGAACGGCAGCATCTTGAACGGGTTGGACGCGAAGACGATGACCACCAGGAAGAAGGCGAGCACGAAGAGGATCGTGCCCGCGACGTACGGCATGAACTCCCGGTTGCGCTTGCGGTTCTGCAGCACCGCGATGCTGCCGAAGAGCGCCAGGAGCGTCGCCCAGAAGACGAGTGACCCGGTCTGCCCGCCCCAGAGGCCGGCGACCTTGTAGAAGGTGGCCAGCTCTCGGTTGGAGTGGCCGGCCACGTACTCGTACTGGAACTCGTTGTGGAGGAACGCCCAGATGATCGCCCCGGCGGTGACTACGAGGAGCGAGAAGACGGCGAGCACCGTGCGCTCCGCGGAGAGCACGAGGTCGCCGCGGCGCTGGCGGCCACCGAGGAAGGCGCTGCCGACGCCCCAGAGGCTGAGCGCCAGCGCGACCCAGAGCGCGACCTCTCCGATCTGCGTCACGACTCGTACGCCTCCGCGCCCGCCTCGTAGCGGGAGCCGCACTTGGTCAGGAGCGACGTGGCCTGGAAGACGCCCTGGTCGTCGAGCCGACCCGTGACCACCACGTCGCGGCCCTGCTCGAAGGTGTCGGGCAGCGGGCCCTGGTAGTGGACCGGGAAGCGCGCCTTGCCGGTGGCGATGTCGAGAATGGTGAAGCGGAGATCGAGCGTGCGGTTGTCGAAGTGGACCGAACCGGGCATCACGCGCCCACCCACCTTCACCGCTACCTCCCGGTACGACGGGTCGACGGCGACCTTCTGCACCAGTTCCGCGGGCGTGTGATAGTACACCATCGAGTCCTGCATCCCGGTGAACATCAGATAGCCCACCAGGCCGGCGACGGTGATGCCGCCCACCAGGAACTTACGCTGCTTCTTCACGTTGCCCTCCCGCCGGAGATTGTGACGTAGACGAGGCAATATAAGCCCGCGCGGCGGTGGGTGAAAGGCCGCGAGCGCCCGCCCCGGCCCTCGCCCCCACCCCCGCCTCCAGTCATCAGTCATCCGTCGCCGGTGGTCAGTCACGGAGTCCCGGACCGACAGCCGACGACCGACGGCGGACGACCTATCTCACCTGCCGCATCAGCGCAAAGCCCGCACCGTCCCCGGCGAGGTCCCATGCAAGATCCTTCAGCGAGGGGTCGGCGTTCGCGGCGAAGAGATCGCGCAGCTCCTTGCCGGCCCCGGCGGCGACACCGACTCCGGCGCCGATGATCGCGCTGGAGCGGGGGTCGGCGCCCGCGGCACGGGCGGCGCTGGCGGAGAGGCTGGTGACGACGAAGGAGCTGACGAAGTGCCGCAGCTTGTCCTGCGCGATCCAGCGATCGGCGGGCGGATGGGGAGCGGAAGAGGAGAGGCAGAGGCAGAGGAGAAAGTGCAACGGGCTCATGCTTCCTCCGTGGCCCAGGCGGTGACCGCGCCGAGCGCGCGGCGCCAGCCGGAGAGGAGCTCGTCGCGCGTGGCCGGGGTCATTCCGGGGTGATAGAGGTGCTCTTCCCCGCGCGCGCCGAGGAAGGCCTCGGGCGAGTCCCAGAAGCCGACGGCGAGCCCGGCGAGGCCCGCGGCGCCGAAGGCGGTCGTCTCGACCATCGCGGGGCAGCGGACCGGACGCTGGAGGACGTCGGCCTGGAACTGCATCAGCCAGGAGTTGGCGGTGGCACCGCCGTCCACGCGGAGCTCGCGCATCGGCACGCCGCTGTCGGCCTCCATGGCCACGACGACGTCGTGCGACGAATAGGCCATGGCCTCGAGGGCCGCGCGGGCGAGGTGAGCCGTGCCCGTGCCTCGGGTGAGCCCGAAGATCGTGCCCCGCGCGCGAGGCTCCCAGTGCGGCGCGCCCAGCCCCGTGAACGCCGGGACGAAGTAGACGCCGTCGTTGGACTCCAGTGAGCGCGCCAGCGCCTCCGTCTCCGCGGCGCTCTGGATGACGCCGAACGCGTCGCGCAGCCACTGGACGGCCGCGCCGGCGATGAAGATCGCGCCCTCCAGGGCGAAGGCCCGCTCGCCGCGCGGGCCGCAGGCGGCGGTCGTCAGCATCCCGTGCCCCGAGGCGACGCGGCGCTCGCCGGTGTGCATCAGCAGGAACGCGCCCGTACCGTAGGTGTTCTTGGCCAGCCCCGCGCTCCAGCAGCCCTGCCCGAAGAGCGCGGCCTGCTGGTCGCCCGCGATCCCGGCGATCGGAATCTCAGCGCCGAAGCCCTCCCCGGTGGTTCCGTAGACCTCGCTCGACGCGCGGATCTCGGGCAGGACCGCGGCCGGTACGCGGAAGCGCGCCAGCAGCTCGGGGTCCCAGCTGCCGGTGTCGAGGTTGTAGAGGAGGGTGCGCGAGGCGTTGGTGTGGTCGGTGACGTGCAGCGCGCCGCCGCTGAGCTTCCAGGCGAGCCACGAGTCGATGGTGCCCGCCGCCAGCTCTCCCGCTTCCCCGCGTCGGCGCAGCTCCGGGTCGCTGTCGAGGAGCCACGCGAGCTTGGTCGCGCTGAAGTAGGGGTCGATCACCAGCCCGGTCCGCGCCCGGATCTCCGGCTCGTGACCCTCCGCCTTCATGCGCCGGCAGAGGTCGGCGGTGCGGCCGTCCTGCCAGACGAGGGCGCGGCGCACCGGCCGCCCCGTCTCGCGGTCCCACAGGACGATCGTCTCGCGCTGGTTGGTGATACCGATGGCCGCGAGCCCCTCGAGCGGCGTCGCCGCGGCGGCCGCCGCCTCGTGCGCGACCTCGCGGGTGACGCGCCAGATCTCCTCCGCGTCGTGCTCCACCCACCCGGGCCGCGGGAAGTGCTGGGTGAACTCGCGGTACCCCCGCCCGCGCACGCGCCCCTGGTGGTCGATCACCAGGCAGGTGGTGCCGGTGGTACCCTGGTCGATGGCGAGAATGGGCATGGCAATTCTGAATTGTGAATCATGAAGGTCGAACGGGCTCAACCCGCGATTCAACGTTCATGATCCAACGCTCACGACTCGCGAAGCGATCCGAAGGCGTAGCGCCAGCCGAAGCGCCGGATCAGCTCGAGCATGCGGGAGATCGGCAGGCCCATCACGGCGAAGTAGTCGCCCTCGATCCCGTCGACGAGCGCCGCGCCGTAGCCCTGGATGCCGTAGGCGCCCGCCTTGTCCATCGGCTCGCCGGTGGCCACGTATTCCTCGCACTCGCGCGTGGAGAGCACGCGGAAGCGCACGCGGACGCGCTCGATCGACGACTCGATCCGTTCGCCCCGGACGACCGCGATCCCGCTGAAGACCTGGTGCTCGCGGCCGGAGAGGCGCTGGAGCATCGCCACGGCCTGGCGCTCGTCGGCGGGCTTGCCGAGGACGTCGTCGTCGAGGACGACGATGGTGTCGGAGCCGATCACCAGCGCGTCCGGCCGGCCGTGGGCGGCCGCGAGGGCCTTCTCGCGCGCGAGACGCTCGGCGTGATCGGCGGGCATCTCGTGGCCGCGGTAGCTCTCGTCGATGTCCGCCGGGCGGATCTCGAACTCCAGGCCGAGGCGGCCGATCAGCTCGGCGCGCCGCGGCGACTGCGATGCCAGGACGAGTGGGGGTGCTTCGCTCATCTCCTTGGTGGGTGCGGGGGGCGCACGGCGGCGTCGCACACTTCGCGCCGGGCGGCGGCCTCAGCGCTCCAGGGCCAGCGTCACCGGGCCGTCGTTGACCAGCTCCACCTCCATCATCGCGCCGAAGCGGCCGGAGGCGACGGGCCGGCCGCTCGCGGCGACGATCTCCAGGAACCGTTCGTAGAGCGGGATCGCGACCTCGGGCCGAGCGGCCTCGACGAAGCTCGGGCGACGGCCCTTCCGCGCGTCCCCGTAGAGGGTGAACTGCGAGACGATCAGGACGCCGCCGCCCACCTCCTCGACCGAGCGGTTCATCTTTCCCTCCTCGTCCGGGAAGATGCGCAGCCCGAGCACCTTGTCGGCCATCCAGCGCAGCGTCTCCTCGTCGTCGCCGTCGCGGAAGCCGACGAGGAGCAGGAGCCCGCGGCCGATCTCGCCGGTGACGCCGCCCTCGACGGTGACTCGTGCGCGGGAGACGCGCTGCAGGACGACTCGCACGGCTCTCGGGCGCGGGTCAGGGGATCTCGCCGGAGGCGGCCTCGACCCCCAGCCCCGGCGCGCCGTTGAAGCGCAGCGCGCCATCCGGCAGGAGGCCCGGCCCGCGGAAGGGATCGTCGGCGAGGAGGGCGGCGCCGTCGAGGTCGACGTAGTCCACGAGCGGGGCGAGCTGGAGGGCCGCGGCGATGCCGAGGGTCGACTCGACCATGCAGCCGAGCATCACGCGCAGGTCGTGCGCCCGGGCGCAGTGCACCATCCGCAGCGCCTCGCGCAGGCTGCCGCACTTCGCGAGCTTGATGTTGATCCCGTCGACCACGCCCGCCATGCGCGGCACGTCGGCGAGAGTGACGCACGATTCGTCTGCGATGATCGGAACCGGCGAGCGCTCCCGCACGAGCCGGAGCCCGTCGAGGTCGCGGGCGGGGAGCGGCTGCTCGATGAGCTCGACCCCGTAGTCGGCGAGCATGGGGAGCGCGGCGATCGCCTGCTTCGTCGTCCACCCGGTGTTGGCGTCGACGCGGACGACCTTCTCCGGCGCCTCGTCGCGGATGAGGCGCAGCACCTCCTCGTCGCGCGGCGTGCCGACCTTGATCTTGAGCACGGGGAAGCCCGCGGCCTCGCGCACCTTCTCGCGCATCACCTCCGGCTCGTCGATCCCGATGGTGAACGACGAGCGCGGCGCGGCCGCGGGATCGAGACCCAGGAGCCGCCAGACCGGCACGCCGAGGCGCTTGCCGACGAGGTCGTGGAGCGCCGCCGAGATCGCGGCCCTGGCCGCCGGGTTCCGGCCGATCGTCACGGCGATCTCGGCCTCGATGCGCTCCAGCTCGAAGACGCCCTCGCCCTCGATCCGCTCCACCACCGGCCGCAGGCGCTCCAGCACCGCCACGACCGTCTCCGCCGTCTCTCCGTAGTACGGGTTCGCGGCCGCCTCCCCCCACCCCTCGCGGCCCTCCTCGTCGCGCAGCCGCACCCACAGCGAGCGACGCGACGCCGGCGCCGCCAGCCGCGCGATGCTGAAGGCGTGGCGGGTGCGGAGGTCGAGGATGGAGAAGTCGAGGAGCATGGTTGGTCGTGGGTCGTCGGTCTACGGTCATCGGT
>DASSTO010000120.1:0-9443 GCA_035707865.1 Longimicrobiaceae bacterium
GCAGATCGGGTGGTACGGCACCGCCATGCTCTGCTACGTCACCCCCAAGGAGCACCTCGGCCTCCCCGACCGCGACGACGTCAAGCAGGGGGTGATCGCCTACAAGATCGCCGCGCACGCCGCCGACCTGGCCAAGGGGCACCCCCGCGCCCGCGAGTGGGACGACGCACTCAGCAAGGCGCGCTTCGAGTTCCGCTGGCGCGACCAGTTCAACCTCGCCCTCGACCCCGTCACCGCGCTCAGTTACCACGACGAGACGCTGCCCGCGGAGGGCGCGAAGGTGGCGCACTTCTGCTCCATGTGCGGACCAAAGTTCTGCTCCATGAAGATCACGCAGGAGATCCGGCAGGCGGCGGAGGCCGGGATGGCGCAGAAGTCGGAGGAGTTCCGGGAGAAGGGAGGGGAGATCTACGTGCCCGAAATCGCGAATTCCTGACCTGGAATCCGGCTGCTGCGCCACGGGTCGCGCCACTTCGCCATCGACTCACTTCGGGAGGGGGACCAGCCAGGTCCCCCTCCGTCGTTCGTCGGGGCCCCGGTGCTATTGATCCGCTCGCCTTGACAGAAGCGGACCATGGTTCCGAGTCTGGAACTTTCAGCATCGCTGGACTTCGACCGGGGGCGAAAGGGGCGGACCCCGAAGGGTGCCGACCAGCCACGGTACGGCCGGCACGCCGCCCGCATGGGGCTCCGCCTCCGCGCCGGGGCCCGACCACGCGACCTCGTCGAGCCGGAGCGACCGTATCGAGAGCGGCTGGGGTGGTGGATCCCCGATCGAAGGAGCACGGTGAGATGCCCGGATACATCTGCATCACCTGCGGCACGCAGTACCCCGAGAGCGAGGCCGCACCCGCGGCGTGCCCGATCTGCGAGGACGAGCGCCAGTACGTGCGCGCCGAGGGCCAGGCGTGGACCACGCTGGAGCGGCTGCGCGAGGAGCACACGAACCGGATGGAGCCGGAAGCCCCCGCACTCCTCGGCATCGGGACGGAGCCGAGCTTCGCCATCGGCCAGCGCGCGCTGCTGGTCCAGCGGCCGGCGGGGAACGTCCTCTGGGACTGCATCGCGCTGCTCGACGGCGCGACGAAGGAGCGGATCGACGCGCTCGGTGGGATCTCGGCGATCGCGATCAGCCATCCGCACTACTACACCACGATGGTGGAGTGGGCGAGGGCGTTCGACGCGCCCGTCCACCTCCACGAGGCCGACCGCCGGTGGGTGCAGCGCCCGGACCCGCACCTCCGCTTCTGGAGCGGTGAGCGCCACGAGGTCGCGGAGGGCGTCACACTCGTACGTCTGGGCGGGCACTTCCCCGGGGGGCAGGTGCTGCACTGGAGGGAGGGAGCGGAGGGGCGGGGCGCTCTGCTCACGGGCGACATCATCCAGGTGGTGCCCGATGCCGGGTGGGTGAGCTTCATGTACTCCTACCCGAACCTCGTCCCCCTCCCCGCCGCGGAGGTCCTCCGCATCTCGGCGACCACGCAGACGCTCGAGTTCGACGCCATCCACGGCGCGTGGTGGGGCCGGAGCATCCGGACGGATGCGAAGGCGGCGGTGCGGCGCTCGGCCGAGCGCTACGTGGCGGCGCTGCAGGCTGGTTGAAGGATTCCCTTCCCTACTCCCCTCACGGAGGTGGATTCATGCTCCTGGGACACTACGGCGTGGCGCTGGCGGCGAAGCGGGCGGCGCCACGCAGCTCTCTGGGCACGCTGATCCTGGCGGCGCAGTGGCTGGACGAGATCTGGCCGATCCTGCTCCTGCTCGGGGTGGAGCGCGTCCGGATCGTGCCGGGGCTCATGGCGGCGAATCCCCTGGACTTCACCTCGTATCCGATCTCGCACAGCCTGCTGACGGCGATCGGGTGGGGCGTCGTGCTCGGGCTCGTCTACTTCGCCCGACGCCGCTACCGCGTCGGCGCATGGATCGTCGGAGCGGCGGTCGTGAGCCACTGGTTGCTGGACGCGGTCGTGCACCGGCCCGACCTGCCGCTCTGGCCCGGGTCGTCCGTGCGGGTGGGCGCGGGGGTGTGGAGCTCCATCCCGGCGACCATCGCGATCGAGCTCGTCCTGCTGGGGCTCGGGCTGGTCGTCTATCTGCGCACCACCCGGGCGCGCGACCGTGTAGGGAGCTGGGGGCTCGGAGTGATGGTCGCGGTGCTCGTCCTCGTCTTCCTGAGCGGCTTCGGCGGTCCGCCGCCGAGTGAGAAGGCGCTCGCAATCAGCGCGCTGGGGCTCTGGCTCTTCGTGCCCTGGGGCTACTGGGTGGACCGGCACCGGGAGCTGCGCGGGCTGCCCGGCGTGGCGAAGTCGGGAGGGCCCGAGGCCGAGGCCGGCACGGTGATGGAGCCGCTGTAGAACGGGAACGTCCGACACCCCGGCCTCTGAACGCGGCGGACGGACGGCTCCGCGGCCGCGTCACCCCCGGGCGTGCTCCTTGAAGAACCGCACGATCAGCCCCGTCGCCTCGGGCGGGTACCGGTGCGTTCCGGGGTGGATGAGCGACACGAAGGGGGTGCCCCGGCTCGAGGGGTAGAGCGTGCCCACGACGTCGCCCGCCCGCGCCCACGGCTTGCCGTCGGAGGAACAACCGAGCCGCGCGCGCACCTCCTCCATCGTGCGCTCCTGGAGCCGGAAGGCGACGACCTGGTCGCGCTCGCCCGCGAGGTGGAGCACCGGAAGCGGGACGAGCCCCCTGGCCCGGCGGATCAGCTGCACGGCGGGCGCCGAGGACGGGGCGATGGCGGCGAGCTCCCGGCCCCGCGCCGTCCACAGCAGGTACGTGAACCGCCCACCGTTGGAGTGACCCGTGGCGTAGATCCGGCGGTCGTCGACGTTGTACTTCTCGTGCAGCGTCCGGAGGATCGCGTCCACGAACTTCAGGTCGCGGTCCTGGTCCTCCCCCGGCCAGTCCTGCCAGCCCGCACGCGTGCCCTGCGGATCTGCGGGAGTGGCCGTGGGGAGGCCCTGCGGGCAGACGATGATGGCTTCGGGCCACTCCCGCTGGAAGCCCCGATCGACCGAGCGCTGCATCGTCCCGCCATGGCCGTGGAAGACGAGGACCACCGGTGCGGGGCCGCCGCTGCTCCGGGTGGGCGGAATGACGATGGCCTCGCGCGTCTGGCCGTCGATCGTCCACTTCGTCACCTCGAACGAGCCGGCCTGAGCGAGCGCGCTCGCCGCCGGAAACACCAGGCAGGCGACCACTGCGACCATCGCCAAGCGCAATTTCATGATCGTTCGGCGGATGGGGGTGGAGGGGGCGTGCCTCCCTGCGGCGCGCCGCTCCGACTTCGCGCGGAGGCGGCGTCGGCGCTACGGCAGGGGCGCGATCGGGAGGGAGACGCCGAACATCAGCACGGGCGCGTGGATGCGTTCCCCGTTGTAGTCGCGCCGGAGATCGGACATCTGCTGCGCGATGGATCCGTAGACGCCCACCTTCTTCAGGTACGGCGGCGCCCCGGCCCCGAGCATCGAGCCCGCGGCGAGGTTGGCGTCGAACTTCAGGACGAACTCGTTACGGTAGGCGGCGCTGCTCGTGCTCGAAGGCTGGTACGAACCGAGAACGTCGAACGAGGTGCTCAGCGGCCCGGTGTGGAAGAGCGAGATCACGGGACCGTAGGTGAAGCCCGGCGCGTCGGCGGTGTAGCCGTTGCGCGTCGCGAATGGCGTCCACTGGAGGGCGAAGGAGAGCGAGGTGCGCGGGATCGTCGTCGGCGCCAGCGTCACCATGCGGAAGAGGAAATCGGAGGTGGAGGCGGCGTTGCCGGACGCGGTGGCCGGCGGGTTGATCGCGTTTCTTGTGATCGCGCCCGGCTGGAAGGAAAACCGCGGGGCGCAGATCAGGTGGCAGGGCGCCGCCTGGGCGGAGGCGGGGGTGCGAGCGAAGGCGAGCGCGAGCGGGGCGAGCAGGAGCGCGCGTCGAAGTCTCATCTGTCTCCGTGGGGGCGTCGCGGACGCGAGGTGGGCCCGGCCGGGCCCACCGGGGGCGGGGGTCGAAGACCGCCGGCCCTCTGCCGGCGGGGACGACCGCGGTGGACCGCGACAGGATAGGAACACGCCGCCCCGGCGTCAACGAGGATGTCGCTCCTACCACGGCGTCGGACGAGCCGAGCTCCGACCGACGTCCCGGAACGAGCCGGGCGCCCGGCCCACCCCGGGCCGCGCCAGCCATCCGCGCCGCCCGAGGACGACCAGCACCAGCAGGATCCCCACGACGAAGGGCATCACCGCCGCGCCGAGCGAGATGCGAATCGCGGAGAGCACCACGGCTCCGACCATGATGACGATCAGCCCCGCCGCCGCGATGGGCGTGAGCTCACGGCGGACGCGCACCAGGCCGGGCAGGAGCAGGCCGAGGCCACCCGCCACCTCCGCCAGGCTGACGAACCGCATCAAGAGGGCGGGCAGACCGATCTGCCGCGCCAGCTCGTCGGCCGGTATGGTGAGCTTGAACGAGCCCGCGAACAGGAACAGCGACGCGAGCAGGACCTGGAGGATCCAGAGGGCCACGTGAACGGGCTTGCGGTGCATCATCTTCGTTCTCCGGGTTCGGGGTTCGGCCAGGGTCCATCCCCGGTCTACCCATACGTCGATCGGCACCGACCGAAATCGACATATGCGTCCGAGAACACGAAGACGAGTCAGCGGGCGAGCCGTTCCACGGGCGTCAGGGCGTGGTGCCGGCGGGCGTGCTCACGTCGATGCGGCCGATGCGCCGGGTACCGCTGAGAGCGAGCCAGACGCGGCCGCGGCGGCGGTCCACGTCGATGTTCCTCACGATGGCGCCGGGGGTCGGGATCGGAACCACCTCGCTCCGGCCGGTCGCGGGATCGTACGCCACCATCTTCCCGCGCGACGACTCGTTGTACCAGATGCGGCCGTCGGGGCCGAGGGCGATGCCGTAGGGCTTCCCCGCCTCGTCGGGCGTGTCCATCTCGCGGACGGCGCCCGTGGCGGGGTCCAGCACGCCCAGGCGCGAGAGGCCGAAGTCGCTGAACCAGACCCTTCCCTGGTGGTCCACCACGAGGCGGCGGGGGCGGGCGCCGGCGTCGGGGAGGGAGATCTCGTGGAGCGCGCCGGTGGCCGGGTCGATGTGCCCGAGCTTGTTGGTGCCGAAGAGCGCGACCCAGAGTGACCCGTCCGGGGCGGCGGCCAGGCCATAGGGCAGCGCACCGGCAGTGGGGATCGGGAAGAGCTTCACCTCGCCCGTCCGCGGGTCCAGCCGGCCGTAGAGGTTGGACCGCTGCGCCGTGAACCAGAGCACGCCGCCGTGCATCAGCGGGGTGTGGGGATCGCGCGCCTCGGGAGGCAGCCTGTACTCGCGGATCTTCCCCGTGGCGGGGTCCAGCCGACCGATCACGCCGGCGGAGTTCCCGGTGTACCAGACGTCGCCGCCGGGTGCCACCAGGATCCCGTGCGGACCGGAGCGGGGCGTCGGCGTCGGGTAGTCGGTGACCTTTCCGGTGGCCGGGTCGAGGCGCCCGATGTAGCTGTTCGCCTGGTCCGCGTACCAAACCACCCCGTCCGGCCCCACCGCCGGGTCGTGCGGGAAGGCGCCCTCGCGGGGCAGTGCGTACTCCACGATCCGCGGTGCCTGCGTGGACCGGGCGGGGGTGGTGCGGGCCTCCGCCACGTCCCCTCCGCGCGGCTCAGACCGCTCGCACGCACTCGCGGCGCCGAGGAGGACGAGCGCGGCGACCGTCACATGGGGACACCGATTCCTGCTGATGCGGGCCTGGATCATCGCTGCCTCCGGGAAGGGGATCCGGTGCGGGCCGCGGGCCCGGCGGGGAAACGCGCGCCGGTGGAGAGATCCGCGGCCGATCTCCACTATGCCGTGCGGGCGGATCGCCATCAAGGAAGGTACCGTGATGCACAGGCACCCGCGCGGGCGGCTGGTGTTCGCGCTTCGTCCGCGCCGGACGTCCCGCCCTGCCCGCCCGGAGCTATGGGATCAGCGGGCGGCCCGTCCATCGAGTGTAGTAATTGACGAAGTGCCCCGCGTGATCGGCGAAGATGTCGCCGATCCGGTCGGTCGTCTCGTCGTCCTCGCTCCGGACCACGACCACGTAGTGCCCCTCCTCGATCTCGCGGGTGTGCCGGGCGGAATGCTCGGCCTCGTAGCCGAACATCCCCTGCACCACGCGCGTGATGCGGACGTCTCGCGCGGAGCCGCCGGCGTTCTCGATCCGCTCCACCCCGCGCTCCCCGCAGAGCACCTCCGGCTCGAAGCCGGCCGCGCGCAAGGACTCCACGAGGCCCACGAGATCGCGCGGACCGTCGACGACGCCCACCACCGCGTTGGTCGGAAAGGCCCCCCCTTGCCCGGAGGTGCGTCCAGCACCCGCGGATTCACTCTGCTCGTCAGCCATTCCTCGCCTCCCCGCTCTGGTGAGTCGCCGGCCCGGCATCGGCATCCGGGTGCACCGAGCGTCGCAAGAACCGGGCACGGCGCGTCCGACGGGCGCGAGGCCGCCCGGCAACCGCGGTAACATTGCGCCCACCCGGCTCCCGCCCCAAGTTTCCAACTTCTGGAATTCGCAGGGCCCCTCCCTCCACTCCACCCGCCCGCACGGAGCCTGGATGCGATCCGCTTCCGCGAACTTCTCCTTCCTGGCAGAGTACGATCCCGCCCTGACGAGGCTCGGCGACCTGGCGGAGCTGTACTCCGTCTCCGATCCCGACACCGCACTCCTCCAGCTGCGGCAGTTCGGGGCGATCCTCCTTCGGCGGGTGGCGTCGAGCGGGGGCGTGGCGCCGGGCCCGGACGATTCGCAGATCGCCCTGGTCGACGCGCTCTCGGGCAAGGGGGTGCTGCCGGGGGAGATCGCGGAGCTCTTCCGCCTGCTCGTGGAGGACGGCGACGAGGTCGGGCGCGGCCCGGGCGGCGGCGCCGGAGGGGTCGTCCGCCGGCTCGTGGCCGCGCGCGAGCTCGGCACGTGGTATCACCGCACCTGCGCGCGTGCCGGTGCCGCGCCCGCAGCGGCGGAGCGCGACGGCGGCCGACCCCGGCGAGACGACTCCCGGGGCTGATCCCACCGAGCCGTGGTGCCTCACGGCGCGTCGTGACGCATCACGGCTCATCCGTACCCGGCCACCCCATGGATCACGTGGCTCGATCGGGCGTCGCGCTCAAGACGGAGATCGTCGTGATCGGCGCCGGACAGGCCGGCCTCTCCTCGGCCTATCACCTGAAGAAGCTCGGGCTGGCGCCGAACCGCGGCTTCGTGGTGCTGGACCGGTCGCCGGAAGCGGGGGGTGCGTGGCAGTTCCGCTGGCCTTCGCTGACGCTCAGCACCGTCAACCGCATCCACGACCTGCCCGGGATGCGGTTCAGCGAGGCGGTGGACACCGGCGCCGCCGAGGTGCAGGCGAGCCTCGCGGTGCCGAAGTACTTCGCCGAGTACGAGAAGAGATTCCACCTCCCCGTCTACCGCCCCGTGGGGGTAACGGTCGTCTGCGACCGCGGCGACCGGCTCCGGATCGAGACGGACGCGGTGAACGTGTCGGCGCGCGGGATCATCAACGCCACGGGGACGTGGGAGACGCCCTACATCCCCGAGTACCCGGGCGCCGAGCGTTTCGCCGGCAGGCAGCTGCACACGAAGGACTACCGCACGGCCGAGGAGTTCGCCGGGCGGCACGTGGTGATCGTCGGGGCGGGCATCTCGGCCGTCCAGCTTCTCGACGAGATCTCGCGCGTCACGACCACCACCTGGGTGACGCGCCGGCCGCCCGAATTCCGCGCGGGCCCCTTCGACGAGGAGGCCGGCCGTCGGGCCGTAGCACTGGTGGAGGAGAGGGTGCGCCGCGGCCTTCCCCCCGCGTCCGTCGTCTCCGTGACGGGGATTCCGGTCACGCCGGCGATCGAGGCCATGCGGGCGCGCGGCGTCCTGAGCCGGCTGCCGATGTTCGGCGAGATCGTCGAGGAGGGCGTCCGCTGGCCGGACGGAACGGTGGTGCGCGCCGACGTCATTCTCTGGTGCACCGGCTTCCGCAGCTCGCTCGACCACCTGGCGCCGCTGCTGCTTCGCGAGCCGGGTGGCGGCATCGTCATGACCGGGCGGCTGGCGACGCAGGTGGCGAAGGACCCGCGGATCCACCTGGTCGGCTACGGCCCCTCCGCCTCCACCATCGGCGCGAACCGCGCCGGCCGCGCCGCGGCCACCGAGCTGACGAGCCACCTGGGCCTGCGCTGAGGGGCGGGCCCTCCCCCGGCCCCTGCGCCGGGCGACTGAAGTCGCTGCAAGAACCACGGGAAGTCCGCCTTCGCGGACCCGGGGGCTCGGGCATCCCGCCGATCCCCGGGCCCCGCTACGTTCCGATAGCCGATCGCCGATCGCCGGCGCTACAGCATCCGGATCAGCTCGTGCTCGCCGGGCGCGAGCAGGTAGTGGGCGATGAAGGTCGCCCCCTGCTCCAGCGCGTCGAAGTGCGGCACGTTCACGTTCGCGGGCTCGTAGAAGGCATCTCCGGGCCTCAGAACCCGCTCCTCCTGGCCCTCGACCTGGAAGAGGACGCTGCCCTCCGTGATGACGCCGACCACGGGACAGGGGTGGAGGTGGAGTCCACTCGCCAGCCCGGGCGACATGCGGATCCGCATGACCTCCACGCGCTCGACGGTCATCGAACCGGCGAGGCCGGCGGTCAGGAGGGGAGTGCGTACTACCGGATCGGTCGGCATGGGTCCCGGGGGTTCTGCTGTGTGTGTCGAGCGAACCGGGCGCGGAGCCGGTCGCTCGCTGATGATGGGCGCGGCCGAGCCGAACCCGCGTCCGCGCGGGAGTACTTGTGGAGGCCCGGGTCAGCGGTTAGCCTCCGCTACGATCCAGCAGGCCCACCCTCGCTCAGGAGCCGAACGATGCGCCGAACGATCGCCTCACCCGTCCTTACCCGTACCCGCGCCGTCACCGCGGTGCTGGCACTCGCCACAATGGTCGTCGCCTGCTCCGGCGCGCAGGACGACGCGAGCGACCCGCCCGCGGATTCCTCCGCGGCGGCGGCCCCCGCCGCGGAGGCGAGCGCCGCGCAGGGCGGTGCGGTCCAGGGCAAGATCCACCTGGAGGTCATCGGCGGGCCGAGCGCCGGCGTCTACGACGTGGACATGAAGGACGGCGGCTGCAGCTACGGCCTCGCCGGACCGACCGCGTGGGGCAATCAGTACTCGATCGACACCAAGGATCCCAAGGCGTTCAGCAGCCTGCAGATGGTCGTGCCCGACACGAAGGCGGCCGCGAACGGAACGTCGGTCTTCCAGCTGACGGCTCAGTTCGGTCCCCTCTTCGGAAACGGCGGCGCGTCGTACGACGTCAACACGCGCCCCGACGTGGGAACGAAGAGCGGGAGCGGCCAGGTGACGGTCGAGGACCACGGATCGACGGGCCGCGTCAACTTCGACGCGAAGACCGACGATGGCGTCGAGCTCAAGGGGACGATCGACTGCCT
>DASSTO010000121.1:0-16326 GCA_035707865.1 Longimicrobiaceae bacterium
GCGGGACGCGTCGCAGTCGCGCGGCCCACCTCACCGGCGCCTCCGCAGAATGCAGGTAATCACGATATGGACGTCCTGGTGGTCAGTGCACACCCTCGCGTCGTCGCTGCCCGCGCGCGCGCCCGGGCGCTCGACGCGGAGACCCTCCACGAACAGCTCGCCGTCGTCCGCATCCCCGCCCCGCCGCTGCAGGAAGCCGATCGCGCGCGCTTCGTGGAGGCCCGATTCCGTGAGCACGAGCTCGCCGACGTCGGCACGGACGCGGTGGGGAACGTCCGTGCGCGCCTTCCCGGCTGCGCGGAGCCCGACGCCGCGCCGGTGATCGTATCGGCTCACCTGGACACCGTCTTCCCCGCCGGCACCGATCTCACGCCGCGCCACGAGGGTGCACGCCTCTACGCCCCGGGCATCACCGACAACGCGCGCGGCGTGGCGGCGCTCCTCACCGTCGCGCGCGTGCTGCGCGAGAGCGGGATCCGCACCGCGAGGCCGCTCTGGTTCGTCGCGACCGTCGGGGAGGAGGGCATCGGCGACCTGCGGGGCGTCAAGCACCTCTTCCGGGAGGAGGGCCGCTTCCGCGGAGCGGCGGCCTTCATCGCGCTCGACGGCTCCGGGCTGCGGCGCATCGTCCATCGGGCGATCGGCTCCAGGCGCCTGCGGGCCACGGTACGCGGACCCGGGGGCCATTCCTGGTCCGACTGGGGCGCTCCGAACCCGGTGCACGCGCTCGGGAGCGCGATCGTGCGGCTCACCGAGCTGCCGTCGGTCGGTGACGGCGTGACGCTCACCGTCGCCCGCATCGGCGGCGGCACGGGCGTGAACACCATCCCCGCCGAGGCCTGGATGGAGATCGACGTGCGCGGCGAGCGCGCGGACGTGCTTCAGCGCACCAACGACGCCGCCCGCGCCGTCCTGCGCGCGGCGGTGCGCGCGGAGAACGAGCGCCGGCGCGCGGGATCGGCCGTGCTCACCCTCGATCTGACGCGAATCGGCGACCGCCCCTCGGGAGCGATCGCCGATACCGACCCGCTGGTCCGCGCCGCCGTCGACGCCACGAGCGCCGTCCGCGCGCGGGCGCAGCTCGCCGCGTCCTCCACCGATGCGAACGTTCCCATCGCCCTCGGGATCCCCGCCGTCACGGTGGGGGCCGGCGGGGAGTCGGGCGGAATCCACACGGAGGGCGAGTGGTACTCCAACCGCGAGGCGGCGCGCGGCGTCGAGCGCGCCCTCCTGCTCGCGCTCGCCGCCGCCGATCTCGCCGCCGATTAGCCCGCCTTCCCTCCGGCGGCCTGCACCACCGAGTGGTCGCCGACGTCCACCTGGCCCGTGACTCCGCGCAACGCGGCCGCGTTCCCGATCAGCGAATCGCGGAGGTCGCAATCCTCGAGGCGCGCCTTCTCACCGACGATCGTGTCACGCAGGCGCGATCCGCGCACCACGCTGCCCGCGGAGATCGTCACGTTGGGGCCGATCTCCGCGTCCGCCAGCTCCACGCCGTCCGCGACGTAGACCGGGTCGTGCACCTTCACGCCCGGCCGCTCCGGGGGGCGCTTCGACCGGCCGGTCGAGAGCAGGTGCTCGTTCGTCTCCAGCAGCGTCTCGGGCTTGCCGGCGTCATACCAGCCCTCGACCTCGACCGTCTTCAGCTTCGCGCCGTGATCGATCATGTACTGGAAGGCATCCGTCAGGAAGTACTCCCCGCCGGGGCCCGGCTGCGACTTCATCACGTGGTCGATGCCCTCGAAGAGCAGCTTCCAGTCGCGGATGTAGTAGAGCCCGATGTTGGCGAGCTTCGAGATCGGCTCGCTCGGCTTCTCGACGATGCGCTGCATGAAGCCGTTCTCGTCCGGCACGACCACGCCGAAGCGCTGGTAGTCCTCGACCTCCTTCACCCAGATCACCCCCGCGACGTCTTCGGGCAGGTGCTGGACGATGGAGAGGTCCGCGTCGAAGAGCGTGTCGACGAAGAGGATCAGCACGTCCTCGTCGATGAACGGCTTCGCGAGCTCGACGGCGCCGGCGGTGCCGTTCTGGACCGGTTGCTCCACGAAGTGCGCCCGGAATTCGGGATACTGCTCGCGTACGTACGACTCCACCTTCTCCTTCAGGTGCCCGGTGACGAAGACGGCCTCGTGGACGCCCAGGTCGCGGAGGTCGTCGAGGATGTAGCTCATCACCGGCTTGTCGGCGACGCGCAGCAGCGGCTTCGGCGTCACGTGGGTGTGCGGCCGCAGGCGCGTGCCCTTGCCGGCCAGGGGAATCACGACTTTCACGCTCTCTCCTCGCTCCTGGATGGGTGGTCGGTTCCGCTGGAGGCGTGGCAGGTTCCATACCCACCGACGCGCCCGCGCGGCGTCGCTCAGAGGTCGATCAGCTTCAGATCGCAGAATTCCACCGCGTGCCGGTGCAGCGCTTCGGGCGCCGTGACCACGGTGATCTCGACCGCGAGGGAGACGGTGGCCCCGAAGAGGTGACCCGAGAGGGTTCCGAAGTCGCGCCGGCCGAAGACGCCGTGCAGGTGCGGATAGGGGCCTCCGTCCACGACCGCGATGTTGCCGGTCAGCGAACTCAGCGCCATCTCCTCCTCCCAGCTCTGGAAGGAGTAGGTGCGCTGGGCGAGGTCGTAGAAGCCGAGCGTCAGCCGGTCCACCGTCCCGATGCCCGAGAGCGCGGCGGCGCGGACGCTCGCCCGGGTGGCGAAGCGCGCGATGCTCTCCAGGATCTCGTCGCCGCGGTCGAGGACGAGGAAGAAGCCGAAAGGGGTCTCGCGGTACTGCATCGCCGCCTCCCGCGTGGAATGGACCCGCTCCGGCAAAGATACCGTGCGCGCCGGAGGGCGTCAAAGAAGACGAGCCGGCCCGGGCCGCCGTGCCCGGCCGGTACAGCGGAGTGCATCTTGCTGGGGAAGACGCGACCCCTCCCGGCTGCGCCGGGAGCCGCCGACCGAGACCGGAGCTCAGCCCGCGCATGCAGAAGAAACGGAAGCTCTCGTACGATCCGCTCGAATCCCTGCACGACGCACTGCCGGAGCGGATTCCGCTCCTGGCCGTCCAGAGTACCGTCATCTTCCCGACCGGGGCCACGGGCCTCCAGGTGAGCTTCCCGCCCAACGTGGAGGCCCTGAGCCTGCAGCCCGGCAAGATGCTCGTCGTCGGGCTCGTCTCCACGGTGAGCGAGGAGACGCCGTTCGACCCGACCGCGCTCGAGAAGATCGGCGTGCTCGGCCGGGTGCTCAACCGGCTCAACCTGCCGGGCGGCCTCATCCAGGTGACGGTGCAGGGAGTGATCCGCATCCACGTGGAGAACGTCCGCTTCGAGAACGAATACTACACGGCGTACCCGCGCCTGGTGGAGGAGGCCCCGGCCGATCCGGCGGAGAGCGAACGGCTGGTCGAGCGGATCCTGGCGGTGCTCGGGGCGATCGGCGCGAAGGTCGAGCGCCTCGCGGACGTCCCGCGCATCCTGCGGCGCAACATCGGCGACCCGGGTCGCTTCGCGGACCTCGTCGCCAGCCTGGCCCACTTCGAGGTCGCGCAGAAGGACGAGGTACTGCAACGCCTCGACGTCGCCGAGCGGCTCGGCTACGTCCTGGAGGTGCTGGAGGGCGAGTGGGACCAGATCCGCTCGCGCGAGGCGGAGGCACCGGCGGCGACGTCGCAGAAGGGGAGAAAGGAGCGGGCGAAGCCGAAGCGAGGGGCCGCGCGGACGGCCGAGATCCGGCAGGAGATCGCGGCGCTCCAGGCGGAGCTGGGGGAGGTGGACCCCTCCGAGCGCGAGGCCATGGAGCTGCTCCGGCGCATCGACCGGGCGCAGCTGCCGAGCCGGGCCGCCTCGATCGCGCGGCGCGAGGCCGAGCGAGCCCGCAACCTCAGCCCCTCGTCGAGCGAGGTGACGGATATCCGCAACTACGTCGAGGTGATCGTCGACATCCCCTGGGAGACGACGACCGAGAACGCCGGGATCGAGCTCGGCGACGTCGCCGCGGCGCTCGACGCGGAGCACCTGGGGCTCGAGGACGCGAAGCGGCGCATCCTGGAGTACCTCTCCGTCGCGCTGCTGCGCGGCCGCGTCGGCGGGTTGATCCCCTGCATCGCCGGGCCGCCGGGCGTGGGCAAGCGAACGCTCGCCGAGGCCGTGGCCCGTGGCCTCGGCCGGCCGCTCGCGCGGGTGGACCTGGGCGGCCGCGGCGAGGCGCAGCTCGTCGGCGGGCGCCGCACCCGCAGCGGCGCGGAGCCGGGCAAGCTCATCGACGCCTATCGCGACGCCGGCGTGCGCGACCCGGTCTTCCTGCTCGCGGAGATGGACGAGATCGGCCTCGGCAACGTCCAGGGCGACCCGGTGGAGGCGATGGAGGAGTTCCTCGATCCCGAGCAGCGCACCGCGTTCACCGATCGCTACGTGGAGATCCCCTTCGACCTCTCCGAGACGATCTTCATCGCGACCGCGAACGATTTCTTCCGGATCCCGCGCAGCCTGCGCGACTACATGATCGAGATCCGGATCGCGGGCTACACGCCGGAGGAGAAGGTGGAGATCGCGCAGCAGCGGCTGCTGCCGCGGCTGATCGTGCAGCACGGCCTGGAGCCCGGCGACGTGACGGTCGACGAGGACCTCCTGGTCTTCCTCACCCGCGGCTACGCGCGCGACTCGGGCCTCGGAAACCTGCGCCGCGCTCTCTCGGCCATCCTGCGCTACATCGCCCACCAGAAGGCGATGGGCACCGCCGACCACTGGGAGCTGACGCGCGAGATGGTGATCGAGGTGCTCGGCATCCCGCGCTACCCGTCCACGACCGCGGAGAGCGCGCCGGAGGTCGGCGTGGTGACCGGGCTCGCGTGGACGGCCTCCGGCGGCGAGCTGATGTTCATCGAGGCGCTCCGCATGCCCGGCACGGGCCGGTTGATCATCACCGGCCTGATCGGCGAGGTGATGCGCGAGTCGGTGAACGCCGCGTACTCGTACGTGCGCTCGCGCGCGGAGGTGCTGGGTATTCCGAACAAGGCGTTCGGAGACCACGACCTTCACGTCCACTTCCCGGTCGGGGCGACGCCGAAGGACGGGCCCTCGGCCGGCGCGGCGGTGACGCTCGCCATCGCGTCGTCGCTCTCCGAGCGCCCGGTCCGCCACGACATCGCGATGACGGGCGAGGTCACGCTCCGCGGGCGGGTCCTCGAGATCGGCGGAGTCAAGGAGAAGACGCTCGCGGCCTACCGGGCGGGTCTTCGCGAGATGATCCTGCCCACGGGCAACGAGCGCGACCTGCGCGACGTGCCCGAGGACGTCCGGGAGGGGATGACCTTTCACCCCGTGGACCGGATGGACGAGGTCTTCGAGATGTGCCTTCTCCCGAAGAGCGCCAGCCGTCAGCGGCGGCGGACGCGCGGCGGGGGCGGCGGGGAGACGGGCCGCCAGGCGGCATCGGAGCCGGAGGCCGCCGAGGAGTAGACCCGCGGCGTCGCCCGCGCTATCATGCGCGACATGAAGCTCAGGCTCCCCGTGACGACGTGGCCGGCACTCCTGCTTCTGCTGGCCGGCTGTCGGGGCGGGGCGGCTCCGCCGCGCGATGCCGCGGCCCCGCCCCGCCCCGTACTGCGCTATTCGCACGATCTCCTCTTCGTGGCCGCGCCCGGCGCCGAGCCGCGAATCCTCACCCTGCGCTTCCGCGCCACGCGCGGCGACAGTCTCCGGCAGCGGAGCGTCCGCGGCTGGCTCGCGCGCGGCGGCACGTGGGAGGGCTTCCTGCGCGAGACGTGGAGCGGGCCGGCGGTGGGGAGCGTCTGGACGATCGTGCCGCACGACGACCTCCACCTCGCGGCCGGCGGCCCCGCCGATGTCGAGGCGATCTGGTATCGGCGCGGTAGCCGCCGGCTCCGGCTGCGGATCGGCGAGCCGCTCTCCGGTTGGGCGGGCGGCGACCGCCTTCGCATGCGGTTCCTCGACGGAAGCCTCGCGCTCGCGGGCGAATCGTCGCCCGGCACGGTGCTGGAGTCGCTCTCCGACGAGCCGGAGCCCGTGGCCGGCGCCCGCGACCGCCTCTTCCTCGTCGCCGGCGATTCTCTCTGGCTGGCGATCGACGCGGACAGCGCGCGGACCGCGACCTTCGCCGAGCTGCTCGAAGGCACCACCGAGCGGGCATCGGAACGCGTGACCCTGAGCACCTCCGCCACCACCGTGGTGACGGCGGCTCGCCGGAACGTTCCGACGCGCTGGCGTTTCGAGCTGCCGGAGCTCGGGATCACGGGTGAACTGCGCGCCGTCGGCGCCGCGGCCGACGTCGGCGCCGAGCGGGGCGGCCGACGCGCCGTCGACGCGAACTACACCGTGGCCGGATGGATCGAGCGGGCGGGAGTGCGGGCGGAGGTCACGGGCGTGGCGCGGCACCGCGCGTGGTGACCGACTCAGCGACCGGCGAAGCCGAGCAACAGGACGAACACCAGCAGCCCGATGGCGACCCAGCGCGCCGGGGCCAGGCCCGTGGCTACCCCGCCGAACCAGGTGCCGGCCGCGAGGAGCGTCAGCCCCACGCGCCACCACAGGAAGCGGTCGGGGCCGCGCCGGTCTCGTCGGATGAACATGTCCTAGCGGTCCGCCTTGCGCTCCAGGAAGCGCTCCACGCCCGCGCGCATCTCGTCGGTCATGCGCGCCAGAACGTTCAGGTCCGCTCCGGCGCGAACGGCCGTCTCGAACGGCATCGCGTCCTGGTGGTGGAGGAGCCGCTTGCACATGCGCACCGCCGTGGCGCTGCGGGCGGCGAGCTCGCGCAGGTACTCTTCACCGCGCTCCCTGAACTCGGATGCGGCGAAGACGCGGTTCACCAGGCCCAGCCGCTCGGCCTCCGCCGCCCCGACCACCTCCCCGAGCGCGATCAGCTCGAAGGCACGCTTCTCCGGCACGCTCCGCCGCAGCATGGCGGTGACCATCGCCGGCACGAAGCCGACCTTCACCTCGGGGTAGCCGAAGCTCGCGTCGTCCGCGGCGAGGACGAGGTCGCAGGCGGTCGCGAGCCCGCAGCCACCGGCGAGCGCCCGGCCGTGCACCAGCGCCACCACCGGGTGTCTCACGCGTCGCAGCAGGATGAAGAGATCCGCGAGCGCGTCGGCGTCCGCGAGGTTATCGAGCACCGGCGCGTCCGCGAGCCTCGCCAGGCCTGCGAGGTCGACGCCCGAGCAGAAGTCCTTCCCCGCCCCGCCGAGCGCGATCACACGGACGCCGTCGTCGGCGTCCAGCGCGCGCAACGTCGACTTCAGCTGCTCGACGAGGAGTGCGTCCATCGCGTTGCGCTTGTCGGGCCGGTTGAGCGTGACGTGCGCGATCCCCCGCGCGACCGAGACCAGAACCCGCTCCGTTCCCCCGCTCACGCCGACCCCGCGAGCGCCGCCAGCTCGTCCGGGACGTCGATCTCCATGCGCAGCATCGCCGTGGAGAAGACCTTGCCCTGCGCGTCGGTCTTCAGCGAGACCGTACCGCCGCCGCCCAGCGCGCGGTGCAGCAGGAAGTTCAGCGCGTCGAGGTTAGGCAACTCGTAGCGCTCGACCTCGCCCAGGCAGATGCCCCGGAAGTGCTCCTTCACCCGCTCCGCCGTGAGCTGCTTCACGAGGAGCGGGTAGTACTCGGGGCGGAGCGCGATGACGCCGACGTTGGCGGTGTCGCCCTTGTCGCCGGAGCGCGCGTGCGCGAGGTCCAGGAGCCTCATTCGTTTCATCGGGACCGGGACGGCAGGTGAGCCGGGGGCGCTCAGCGCTCGGGCGGCCCCGCGCTGCGATAGAGCAGCGCGCCGCCGCCGAGGATCAGCAGGATCACGACCAGGGCGATCCCCCAGACGAGATACCCCGTCACGACGCCGGCGATGAGCAGCGCGATCGCGGCGAGGATGATGATCGTCTTCCAGGCTGAGGTCGAGATGGCGGCCATGGGATCTGCTCCGGTGCGGGGTTCCGTGCGCATGCCCGCCCGGGGGTTGCAAGGGGTGTACCCTGTAGCCTACACGCTGTAATTCGGCGCCTCGCGCGTGATGGTCACGTTGTGCGGGTGCGACTCGCGCAGGCCGCCGCCGGTGATACGGACGAACTGCGGCTGGGTGCGGAGCTCGTCCATGTCGCGGCAGCCCACGTATCCCATCCCCGAGCGGAGACCGCCGACGAGCTGGTAGATGGTGTCGGAGACCGGCCCCTTGTACGGGACGCGGCCCTCGATGCCCTCGGGGACGAACTTCCGCGCGTCGTTGCCCTCCTGGAAGTAGCGGTCCGCCGAGCCCTCCTGCATCGCGCCGAGGCTGCCCATGCCGCGCAGCGTCTTGAAGCGGCGGCCCTCCAGCAGGAAGGCCTCGCCCGGCGCCTCCTCGGTGCCGGCGAGCATCGAGCCCATCATCACCGTGTGCGCGCCGGCGGCGAGCGCCTTCACGACGTCGCCCGAGTACTTGATGCCGCCGTCGGCGATGACGGGGACGCGCCCGTCGACACCGTCGACCGCCTCCATGATCGCGGTCAGCTGGGGCACGCCGACTCCGGTCACCACGCGCGTGGTGCAGATCGAGCCCGGGCCCACGCCGACCTTCACGGCGTCGACGCCGCGCTCGACCAGCGCGATCGCGCCCTCTCGCGTCGCGATGTTGCCGGCCACGAGCTGCACGTCGGGGAAGGCCTCCCGGGTGCGCGCCACCGCGGCGAGGACGTTCTCCGAGTGCCCGTGCGCGGTGTCGACCACGAGGACGTCCACGCCGGCCTCGACGAGCGCCCGGGCGCGGTCGAGGTCCGTCGGGCCCGCGCCCACCGCGCCGCCCACCCGCAGCCGCCCGCGCTCGTCCTTGGAGGCGTTCGGGAACTGGCGGCGCTTGTTGATGTCCTTGAAGGTGATGAGCCCGCGGAGCCGGCCCTCGGCGTCGACCACGGGCAGCTTCTCGATGCGGTTCCTGTGCAGGATCCGTTCGGCGTCGTTGAGCGAGGTGCCCTCGGGCGCGGTGATGAGCCCCTCGCGCGTCATGACCTCGGCGACGGGCCGGCTCAGGTCCGACTCGAAGCGCAGGTCGCGCGAGGTGAGAAGGCCGACGAGCGTTCCGTTCTCCTCCACCACCGGCACACCGCTGATGGAGAAGCGCTCCATCAGGCGCATCGCCTCGCGTAGCGTCACCCGCGGCGCGACGACGACGGGGTTGGCGATGAGGCCGCTCTCCGAGCGCTTCACGCGGTCGACCTGCTCCGCCTGGCGCTCGATGCTCATGTTCTTGTGGATGATGCCGATCCCGCCCTCCCGCGCCATCGCGATCGCCATCTCCCACTCCGTGACGGTGTCCATCGCGGCGGAGACGAACGGGATCGTGAGCTCGACGCCGCGAGTGAAGCGCGTCTCGAGGCGCGCCTCGCGCGGGTGCAGCGGCGAGCGCCGCGGGGCGAGCAGGACGTCGTCGAAGGTAAGGCCCTCACCGAGGATGCGGGGCGGATCGGTCTCCGAACGGATCATGGGTGCCTCCCGGATAGCAAGCGGCCCGCGACCCGGCTCCCGCTCGGGCGGGGCATCGGGTGCGGGCGCGTGATGGTCTCTACTGCAGATGTAAGGTGTTCCATGCGGGAAGTTATCCCGCGGGCGGGTGGGGAGTCAATGGTGGGGAGGTCGTCGGTCGTAAGTCGTCGGCGACCTCCTCACCTCACCCGCCTCCGCAGCAGCCCCCGGATCGGCTCCGGGAGGACCGACCCGGCGCGATCCAGCGCCGAGATGGCCAGCTCGAGGCTCGCCACGTCGCCGTCCCAGTGTTCGAGGAGGAGGTCGATCCCGGCGTTGTTCAGCAGGCGCGCGAGGGCGAGGGCGAGGAGATAGGCGTCGTCGAGCTCGCCGAGAACGGGGATGAAGTCGGGAATGAGGTCGAAAGGGGAGACGACGTAGGCGATCGTCACGACGAGGAGCCCCTTGTCGACGCGCGAGACCCGCGGATCGCGCACGAGGCGGCCGAGGAGCTTCAGGAAGCTCGGGATGTCGCGGACCAGCTGCTTCAGGCTCTCGCGGTCGCGCGCCTCGCCCCGCGCGCGCCGCCGCAGCCGCGGGCGCTGGAGCGGGAGGTCGGCTTCGCCCTCGTCGAAGCTCCGCCGACGGGTCGGCTCGGGCAGCTCGTCGTCGTACTCGGCGTCGTAGTCGCGCATCTGCATTCCGGGTTCGGGTCAGCCGTCGACGGTGAAATCCTCGCGCTTCGCCGGTAGATCGGAGGATGGCGTCGGCGCCGGTGCCCTGGGCGTGGACTCATCCGCCGCGCCGGCGCCGACCTCGCGCAGGAGCGACCGGCCCGCCTCGGCGATCCCGGAGACCACGCGGTCGGCGGAGCCCACCGCTTCGAGCGTGGTGCGGATCGCGCCGAAGCCCACGCGGTTCAGGCGCAGACGGTCCTCCAGCTTCTCGCCGAAGCGCTGAAAGGGAGACGCGGGCGGCCGCACCGACTCGCGCGCGTACTTGGAGCTGAGGAACTCGATGTAGTCGAGCACCTGGTAGAGCTGGGCTTCCGGCAGGGCCTCGAGGTGCCGCCGGATGCGCTCGCGAAGAACGTCGTGCATCGTCTCCCTCCCGCGTGAATCCCACCGCCGTCGGTCGGTGGACGCCCCCGGCGCGGAGCGGCCGCCACCGCGCTCCCGCAATCTGCGGCGTGCCGCGGTCGACAGCAACTCCGGTACCGCGTCCCGGGCGATTGACGCGGCTCCGGCGGAGCCGCAACTTACCCCCGTTCGCAACTGTCTGTCCCACGCGCCCCGAGGCCGCATGGTCCTGCTCCCCCTCCGCACGCTCGAGCCGACGCAAGAGGCGTCCGAGCTCTACGACACCTGGCTCGCCGCGATCGGCGACGCCCTCGAACGCGGGGACGATCGCTGGGATCTCTGTCGGCGCACGCTCACGGGCATCTTCTACCCGCAGCTCGCCGGCGCGGATCCGGAGAGCCTGCCGCTTGCCACGCGCGTGGCGCTCGCGCACATGGACGCGCACAACGTCACGCTCGAACCCGAGTACTACGCCGACGTGGACGCCGAGCGCTTCCGGGAGCGCAAGCCGCTCATCTGGATGTGGCAGATGTTCGACCGCTCGCCGCTGGGAGGAGACGTGCACCTGGGCGTGCGCTTCCGCCGGCTGCTCGCGCCGTACCTCTTCAAGCGCGTCGGCCGCAACTTCAAGTGCTTCCACTTCGTCGAGTTCTCCTTCGGCTACAACCTGGAGATCGGCGACGACGTCGTGGTGCACCGCAACGTGCTTCTCGACGACCGGGGCGGGATCGTGCTCGGGAACCACGTGTCGGTCTCCGACTACGCCAACATCTACTCCCACACGCACTCGATCGTAGATCAGGCGGACGTCACGAACAAGCAGACGGTGATCGGGGACAACGTACGCATCACCTACCACGCCACCGTCCTCGCCGGCACGCGGGTGGGCCACGACGCGATGGTGGGCGCGCTCGCCGTCGCCACGCGCGACGTGCGCGCCTGGCACGTGAACGTAGGCATCCCCGCGAAGTCGGTGCGCGTCAAGCCGAACGCTCCGCCCGAGGCGTACAAGACCACCATCTGCGGCGCGCTTCCCGACGACGGGGAGAGTGCCGGAAGCGGCGGCGCGCCGCCGGCGGGCTGAGCGGCCCGCGCCCCACTCTCCGGCGCGGCCTTTGCGCCGCCGCTGCGCGCCGTGTCCGCCCCTCGATCCCGCGAGTGAGAGATGTCCGAAGTCACGAATTACCTCGACCAGAACCGTGAGCGGCACCTGGAGGAACTCTTCGACTTCCTCCGCATCCCGAGCGTGAGCGCCAAGTCGGAGCACCGGCCGGACATGCGGCGCGCCGCCGACTGGCTGGTGGAGAGGATGCTCGAAGCCGGCCTGCAGCGCGCCGAGGCGATGCCGACCGGCGGGCACCCGGTGGTCGTGGGCGAGTGGCGGGGCGCCGAGGGCGCGCCGACGCTGCTCGTCTACGGCCACTACGACGTCCAGCCACCGGAGCCGCTCGACGAGTGGAAGTCGCCGCCCTTCGAGCCGACGGTGCGAGACGGCAAGCTCTACGCACGCGGCTCGGTCGACGACAAGGGCCAGGTCTACCTGCACCTGAAGGCCGTCGAGGCGCACATCGCGGTCAACGGCACACTCCCCGTCAACGTGGTCTTCCTCGTCGAGGGCGAGGAGGAGGTGGGCTCCGACCACCTGGAGGCGTTCGTCGTCGAGAACCGGGAGCGCCTGCAGTGCGACGCGGTGATGATCTCCGATACGACGATGTTCGCGCCGGGCCTGCCGTCGATCACCGTGGGGCTGCGCGGCCTCGCGTACATGGAGGTGCACGTGCAGGGCCCGGCGACGGACCTGCATTCGGGGGCGTACGGCGGGGCGGTGGTGAACCCGGCGAACGCGCTCGCGGGTATCGTCGCCCGGCTGCACGATGCCGACGGCCGCGTGTCGATCCCGGGCTTCTACGACGACGTGCGGGAACTGACGCAGGCGGAGCGCGAGGCGATGACCCGGCTGCCCTTCACCGAGTCCGGCCTGCGCGAGGAGGTGGGCGCCCCGGAGCTGGGCGGCGAGTCCGGCCACACCGCGCTGGAGCGCATCTGGGCCCGGCCGACCCTCGACGTCAACGGGCTCCTCTCCGGCTACACCGGCGAAGGTGCGAAGACGGTGCTCCCCGCGCGGGCGATGGCGAAGATCTCCATGCGTCTGGTCCCCGACCAGGATCACCGCGACATCGAGGAGAAGTTCACCGAATACGTCCGCTCCATCGCGCCGGAGGGGGTGACGGTGGAGGTGAAGGCGCTGCATGGCGGGCAGCCGTGGCGGGCGGACCCCGCCGAGCCGATCTTCGACGCCGCGGCCCGTGCGCTCGCCCGGGCCTTCGGCCGGGAGCCGGTCTTCATCCGCGAGGGCGGATCGATCCCGATCGTCCGAGACTTCCAGGAGAGCTTCGGGGCGCCGGTCGTCCTCGTCGGCTTCGGTCTACCGGGCGAGAACGCGCACGCGCCGAACGAGTGGATGTCGCTCGACAACTATTTCAGGGGCGCGCAGGCGATCGCGCTCCTCTACAGCGAGATGGAGGCAGGGTGACCGGCATCGAGCAGTCGGCGCGAGAGTGGGTGGACGCGCACGTGGCGGCCGTGGCGCCGCTCGAGAGGGCGGCGGGGCTCGCCGGGTGGGAGGCCGCTACGACGGGCTCGGAAGAGGCGCTGGCGCGCTCCTCCGAATCACGGGCGGCCGTGCGGCGCATCTACTCGGACCCCGCGGCCGCCGCACGCGTCCGCGGGTTCCTCGCCTCGCCCGAGCTGCGCGATCCCCTGCTCCGCCGTGAGCTGCAGCGGCTCGACCTCCTCTACACCGGCAATCAGCTCCCCCCCGAGACGCTCGAGGAGCTGACGCGGCGCGAGACGGGGCTGGAGCAGATCTTCTATACCTTCCGCCCGCTCTTCGAGGGCCGTGAGGTATCGAACAACGAGCTCCTCGACGTACTCCGGGAGGAGACGGACAGCGCGCGCCGGCGCGCCGCCTGGGAGGCCGCGAAGGAGGTCGGCGAGCGGGCCGCCGAGCCCCTGCGCGAGCTGGTGCGCGTGCGCAACGCCGCCGCCCGGTCGCTCGGCTTCGAGAACTACTACGCGATGGATCTCGCGCTGCAGGAGCTGGACGAGCCGACGCTCTTCGGCATCCTCGACGCCTTCCGCGAGGAGACCGACGCCGCCTTCGCCACGCTCCGCGGCGAGATGGATCTCGGCCTGGCCGGGCGCTTCGGCCTCGGCCCCGCGGAGCTGCGTCCGTGGCACTGGGAGGACTTCTTCAGCCAGGAGGCGCCCGCGATCGGTGAGGTCAACCTCGACCGCCTCTTCCACGGGCGGAACCTGCCGGCCCTGGCGCGCGAGTACTACGCGAGCATCGCCCTTCCCGCCGACGACATCCTGGCGCGCAGCGACCTCTACGAGCGCGAGAACAAGGATCAGCACGCCTTCTGTACCGACATCGACCGCGAGGGCGACGTCCGCACGCTGTGCAACCTGCGCGACAACGAGCGCTCGATGTCGACGCTGCTGCACGAGCTGGGGCACGGCGTCTACGACAAGTTCATCCCGCGCGAACTCCCCTACCCCGTGCGCTGCGCCGCGCACACGATGACCACCGAGGCCGTCGCGATGTTCATGGGCCGCCTGACGCGTAACCCCGAGTGGCTGCGGGAGGCGCTCGGCGCGACGATCGGCGCGCCGGAGGCGGAGGACATCCGGCGCCAGCTCCGGCTCTCCATGCTCGTCTCCGCGCGCTGGATCCTGGTGATGTCCTATTTCGAACGAGAGCTCTACCGCGACCCCGACCGCGCCGACCTGAACACGCTCTGGTGGGACCTGGTGGAATCGATCCAGCGCGTGCGGCGGCCCGAGGGGCGCGACGCACCGGACTGGGCGTCGAAGATGCACCTCTCCATGTCGCCGGTCTACTACCACAACTATCTCTTGGGGGAGATGACCGCCTCGCAGCTCGGCGCGGCCATCCGGGCGCGGACCGGCGGCGGCACCGCCTACACCTCTCGCGAGGTCGGCCGCTTCCTGCGCGAGCGAGTCTTCTCGCGCGGCGCGGTGCTGCCGTGGAACGAGCTGATGGAGGAGGCCACGGGCGAGCCGCTCAGCCCCCGTTACTTCGTGGAGGAGTTCGTGTAGGCGGCGCTCGGGGGCTTACTTCATCCGCGCCAGCGCTTCGCGGATGAGCGCCTGCGCGTCCATCGGGCCCTGCTCCTGGAGGGCGGCGCGCACGGCGCGGTCGGCGTCGGGGACGGGAAAGCCCAGGACCGTGAGGGCGCGCAGGGCCTCCTCGGCGCTCGCGCCGCCGGGTCCGAGGCCGGAGGCGGGAATGGCGAGGTCGTCGAACCTGCCGGCGAGGTCGAGGGCGAGGCGCTCCGCCGTCTTCTTCCCCACCCCGGTGACGGCGGTGAGCGCGGCGATGTCGCGCTCGCGGATGGCGCGGACGAGGCGGCCCGCGGGCAGCGCGGAGAGGAGGGCCAGGGCGAGCCGCGGGCCCACGCCGGAAGCGGAGAGCAGGCGGGTGAAGACCGCGCGCTCCAGGTCGTCGAGGAAGCCGAAGAGGAGGACGGCGTCCTCGCGGAAGACCTGGTGCGTGAAGAGCTCGGTGTCCTTCCCGGCGGGAGGAAGGCGCTCGTAGACGGTGCGCGGGATGGCGATCTCGTAGGCGACGCCACCGGGCGTCATCACCTCCACGCGATCGAGCTCTCGCGCGAGCAGGGTGCCGCGAACGCGGGAGATCACCGGGCCGTCCCCGTCTTCGGGAGCATCTGCAGCGAGAAGCGCATCGCCCCGCCGGTGGCGGCGCCGCCGCCGCGGAAGCAGTGGGTGAGCGCGACCGCCACCCCGTCGGCAGCATCGTGCGGGCGCGGCGCTTCCCTGAGCCGGAGCAGGCGCTGGACCATGAAGGCCACCTGCTCCTTGGTCGCCCGGCCCGCGCCGACGACGGCGGCCTTGACCTCGGACGGCGGGTATTCGGCGACGTCGACCTGGTGCAGCGACGCCGCGACCAGGATCGCGCCGCGCGCGTGCCCGAGCACCACGGCACTACGCACGTTCTTCCCGAAGAAGACGCCCTCCACGGCGACGGCATCCGGCCGGTGGCGCTCCATCAGCTCGGAGACGCCCTCGTAGATGTCGCGCAGCCGCTCCGGCAGCGGCGCGTGACTCGTGGTGCGGATGACGCCGCACTCGACGAGCGACACCGTGCCGGCGTCCGCGCGGGAGACGACGCCGTAGCCGGTGACGGCGGTGCCGGGGTCGATGCCGAGGACGATCAATTCCCGCGGGTCCCGCTGGGGTGAGAGTACGCGCTGGAGGGGCCGCCGCTACGCTCCGACAAGGCTGTCCTCGTCGATGTCCGCGTTCGTGAAGACCTTCTGCACGTCGTCGAGGTCGTCGAGCATATCGAGCAGCTTGAGCAGCTTCTGCGCCTCGGCACCTTCCACGCGGACGGTCGTCTTCGGCACCATGGCGAGCTCGGCGCTCTCCCACTCCAGGCCCTTGTCCCGGAGCGCGTCCTCCACGGCGGTGAAGTCGCCCACCTCGGTGTAGACGATGTACGACCCGTCGTCACTCTCCATGTCCTCCGCCCCCGCCTCCAGGAGCACCTCGAGGAGTGCGGCCTCGTCGTAGCGCTCCGCGTCGAAGACGATCTGGCCCTTGCGGTCGAACATCCACCCCACCGATCCGCTCTGCCCCAGATTGCCCCCCGTCTTCGAGAGGGCGTGCCGGACGTCGGCGACCGTGCGGTTCACGTTGTCGGTGAGCGCGTCGATGTAGAGCGCGACGCCGCCGGGGCCATACGCCTCGTAACTGATCTCCTGGTACT
>DASSTO010000122.1:0-9461 GCA_035707865.1 Longimicrobiaceae bacterium
TCTCCGGCCCGGCCGCGTCAGGCCTTCGCGCCGGGGGCGGAGGTGAGCCGGTGCGCCGACGTCTGCGGCCGGACGCGGTGCGGGAGCGAGCGCAGCGACTCGCGCGTGCTCAAGACCGTGAACCGCACCAGGGCGGGTGGAAGATGGCGCCAGCCGATGCCGGTGTAGCGGCCGTCGCCGACGTGTTCGAAGAAGAAGTAGCCGAGTCGCGGCCAGTGCAGGACCACCACATGTTCGTCGCGCAGAGCCTGCACCACCGTCCCCACGACCATGACCACCACCATTAGCCCAAACGAAAGCAAGTAGAGCATTTGCGTCCTCCTGGCCCTCGGATGAATCAACGCCGTTCGCCACCCTGTGGTGCCAGTCCCGTGCCAGCGCGGGAACGTTACGGCGCCGCGTCGAGCCAGTCGCGGATGAGGACGTGGGAGATGGAGAGCGGGGGCGGGAGGCGCAACGAGCCGGCGGCGAGGCCCTCGCGCAGCTCTTCGCGGGTGAACCAGCGGGCGTCCTCGAGCTCGTCGGTGTCGACCCGGACGTCGCGTGTCCGGACACCCGCCGTGAAGCCGACCATCAGCGAGGCGGGAAACGGCCAGGGCTGGGAAGAATGGTAGCGCACGCGCGTCACCTCGACGCCGGTCTCCTCGAAGACCTCGCGCGCCACGGCGTCCTCCAGGCTCTCGCCCGGCTCGACGAAGCCGGCGAGCGTCGAGTACTGTCCGGGATGCCAGGTGGCCTGTCGGCCCAGGAGGCAGGAATCGCCGTCACTTACCAGCACGATGATCGCCGGATCGGTGCGCGGGAAGTGCTGCCCGCCACAGACGGGATTGGAACAGACGCGGAGGTGGCCGGCCTGCGCCGGAAGGGTCGGGCTCCCGCAGTCAGAGCAGTAGCGGTGACGGTGGTGCCAGTGGGCGAGCGCCCGGGCGAATGCGAGGAGGGATGCGTCGCGTGGGTGCAACAGAGTGCCGACCCGGCGCAACTGCACGAACTCGCCATACTCTTCCAGCGCCGCGGCGCGGGCATCGTCGTCCACGTCGACGGCGAAGAAGGCCACGTCGCCGTGCAGCCCGAGGAAGATCGGATCGAGGTCGTCGAGACTGCCGAGCCGTGCGCGGTCGAGGTAGACCGGCTGCGGCGCCTCGCCGCGCGTCACCAGGCTCTGCAGCTGCCAGAGGGGCGTGAAGCGAGAATCCGGGCGGGTGAGTCGCTCCGCGAGCCACGTCTCGTCACGCCGCAGCTCGGCGGCCCGGTTCAGGCCACCGGAGAAGAGGTTCCTGCGCGACTCGTTGTCGCCTCTGCTCTCCATGATGATGCCCCCACGCAGTGACACCGCGCGCGACCGGAGCCGCGCGCGGCGTGTCCATCACCTGCGCCGGGCTGCGTGCCGTTCCCTCTTTCTATCCTCCATCTTCACGAAGACCTGCGTGCAGATCAGATAGACCACCAGGGTGATGGTCATGAAGACGGCGGCGTGCCACAACAACGTGAACATGGGTCGAATCGGTAAGGGTGGCCGGATGCGCGGCCCATTATACGCAGAGCGCCCGGGCGGTGCCAGGCCCGTGCCCGCCAGCGGGCGCCGGGGCCCGTGCCCACGGGGGGATGCCGATCGGCCCCGGAGCCGTTATTCTCCCCCCGCCCACATACCAGGAAAGGAGAGATTGATGGAAGAGCCCATCCACCGCGCGGCGGAGTTGACGCTGCGCGCGCATCAGCCCACCCCCGCCGACCTCGTGGTCATCGAGGTCCCCCGCAACAAGCGCGTAACCAAGGCATTCGGATACCTGTTCGGCTTCTGGATCCTGGGAGCGATCTGCATCTTCATCCCCCCACACATTCCCTGGCCGATCCTGGGATTCTGCCTCGGCATCTACTTCTTCTGGAAGAACTGGACGGGAGAGCTCAAGGTGGAGGAGTTCCGCGGCACCTGCCCCCACTGCGGGAACGAGCTCCACATCGAGCCCGGCACGAAGTTGAAGCTGCCCCACACCATGAACTGCTTCAACTGCCACTACGACCCCATCCTCCGCCTCCGGCGCGAACAGCCGGCGTGAGACCGCGGCGTCTGCACGACGATCGCGGGGAGGCGAAAACGGGCCGGAGGTGACCCTCCAGCCCGTTTCCTTTCGCCGCATCTCAGAGGCCCGACGGCTCGCTCGGCGGCTCGCCGGGGCCCGGAGGGGGCGGTGGCGGAGGCGGTGGCGGCGGTGCCTCGCCGGGCTCCGGAGGAGGCGGGGGCGGTCCCTCGGCGCGGCGTGCGCGCTCGTCCAGGTCGCGGCGCAGCTCCTCGATCTTCTCCTGCATCTTCCGCAGCACCGCGTCGAGCCGGGGCTGCATGTCGTTGAGGCACTCCTGCACCCGGGGCCGCGCCTGCCGGACGCGCTCCTCCATCCTCGGCTTGAGGTCGCCGAGCGCCGAGTCCAGGTTGGCGTCCAGCTCCTCGAAAGCACGCTTGACCTTGGGTCGCAGCTCGTCGATCGCCCGCTCGATCCGCGCCTGCAGCTCCTCGAAGGGATCGCGGCGGCGCCCCGGATCGTTCTCGTTCTCCATGGCATCCTCCCGGTGGTTCGTGGTCGGGGCCGTTCCGGGCCGGCTCGGGCCCGGCCCTGTACGAACTACGGGCAAGCGCGGTGCCGGGTTTCCGGGGGAGACCGGCGCGGCGCGCGAGCGGCCGCGCTCAGAGCCGGACCTTCACGACCACCTTCCGCACCGCGTCGCGGCCGCCGGCCATGCAGCCCGGCTTGTGCGCGTCGCCGGGGAAGAGGATCGCGAAGTCGCGGGGGCCCAGGAGGAGCGAGGTGGACGCCGAGGGGTCGGCGTAGAAGGTGACGTCCTTCTCCTCGCGATACGGCTCCGAAACGGTGAGCGACGGCGTGGGCGCGACCAGGATCCGCTCGCGACCGGAGACGATGCACTGGATGTCGATGTGGTTGCGGTGCGCCTCGTAGCGCTTCTCCGCGCCGGGGGCCGTCTCGTAGCTCTGGACCGAGGCGTGGACGAGGTCGCCCTCGATCGGGTAGCGCCCGACCGGCAGGTCGGGGTCCAGGTCGATCAGCCAGCGCAGGCCGGCGGCGATGCGCGCCCCCAGGGCGTGGTAGAGGGCGGCGTTGTCGAGCGAGTCGAGGATCATGAGAATGCCTTTACCGGTTCTCTGGTCGATAATGACTGCTTCCACTCAGTGTACCGCCCGAGAGCACCTCCGAGGAAGAGCTCCGGGCGCGTCAGGGAGTCGCGGGCGGGTGCAGGTCCATCAGGGACGGCCGGCGATCCTGCTGGAGACGACGCGCGACGGCCTCCATCTGGTGCATGGCGCGCAGCAGGTTGAGGCCGGCGATCTTCTCCACCGCGTCGTCGCTGTAGCCGCGGCGCAGGAGCTCGGCGAAGAGCGCGGGATACGCACTCACGTCGGGGAGGCCTTCCGGGTGGTCCCCGCCGATTCCGTCGAAGTCGCTGCCGATGCCCACATGGTCGATGCCGGCGACCTTCACGAGGTGATCGACGTGGTCGGCGACGTCCCGCACGGTGGCGGTCGGGGCGGGGTGCGCGCTCTCCCAGGCGACGATCGAGTCCACCGCCTCCGCGTAGTTGGCGGTGGCCGCCTTCGCGGCCGCGATCACGGAGTCGCGCCGGGCGTGCCAGCGGTCCGCGCCGGGCGCGACGAAGCAGGGGCAGAAGTTCACCATCACCACTCCGCCGTTCCTCGCCAGCATCCTGAGCACGTCGTCGGGCACGTTGCGGGGGACGTCGACCAGGGCGCGGGCGGAGGAGTGTGAGAAGATCACCGGCGCCTCGCTGACGCGCAGGGCGTCGCGCATCACGTCCGCGGAGACGTGGGCGAGGTCGACGAACATCCCCAGGCGGTTCATCTCGCGCACCACCTCCTCGCCGAAGGCGTTCAGACCGTGGTTGCGCGGGTAGTCCTGGGCGGCGTCGGCCCAGGGGAGGGTGGCGTTGTGCGTGAGCGTCATGTAGCGCACGCCCAGGTCGTAGAGCATGCGCAGCGCGGAGAGCGAGTTCTCGATGGCGTGACCGCCCTCCACGCCGATGAGGGAGGCGGTCTTCCCCTCCCGCTCGATGCGCTCGACGTCGTCCGCCGAGGTGGCGAGCTCCAGCTGCTGCGGATAGGCGGCCGCCAGGCGCTTCACCATGTCGATCTCGCGCAGCGCCTGACGCAGCGAGGCACCCGTCGCGATGGAGTCGGTATCCACGTACGCGGACCAGAACTGCGCGCCCACGTGGCCGGCGCGCAGCCGCGGCAGGTCGGTCTGGAGCTGCGGCTGGCCGGTCGCGAGCTGCGCGGCGAACGGGTCGCCGCCGAAGCGCTCGAGCAGCTCGCTGGGCAGATCGTTGTGCGCGTCGATGACCGGCACCTGCTGGAGGAGCCGCTCGGCGCGGGCGAGCAGCCGCGGATCGGGAGGGGCGGTCTGCTGCGCCGCCGCGGCAGGGGCGGCGAGCAGCCAGGCCACGATCGTGACGAGCGCCGGCTTCGAGCGGCTCATGGGGATGGGTACGGGTGGAGGATCCGGGACGACGCGGGCAGTCTAGCGGCCGCGGGTGGCGGTCGTCAACGACGCGAATCGCGGCTCCCGCTCCCGGGCGGGGCGTCCGGCTCCGGCGCGTGCATCACCCGCGCGGGGACGATCGCATCGCGGCCGAAGCGGGCGCGCAGGGCGTCGGCCGCGCGGGCGAGGCGCCGGTCGCGCTCGGTCTCGGGCGGCGGCGTGGTGTCCAGCAGCCGCATCTGTTCGGGCCGGTCGCGGGGCACGAGCGCGGAGACGCCCACCCCGAGCAGCCGCACGCCGACGGCGCGATCGCGCCAGAGCTCCCGCAGGAGCGGAAGCGCGAGGCGGTGGATGGCGCGGTCGGACTCCACCGCCTCCTCCACCGTGCACCCGTGCTGCCGGTCCTGGAAGTCGCGGTCGCGGAGGTAGACGCGCACCGTGCGCGCCCGCAGCTCCTTGCGGCGCAGCTCCGCGGCGAGATCCACCACCAGCCGGAGGAGGTGGCCCTCCAGCGTGGCGAGGTCGAGAACGTCGACGGCGAAGGTCCGCTCGTGGCTCACCGATTTCGTCTCGCTCGTGGGGGTGACCGGTGTCGGATCGACGCCGCGGACGCGGTCGTGGAGCCACGCCCCGCGCGCCTCGCCCAGCCACTGGCAGAGCGACGCGCGGTCGATCGGGAGGGCGTCCTGCACCGTGCGCAGCCCGCGCCGGTCCAGCTTCTCCGCCAGGACCGGCCCCACGCCGGGCAGCTCCGCCAGGCGGAAGCCGCCGACGAACACCGCCTCGCTCCCGGCCGGGACCACGTGCACGCCGTTCGGCTTCGCGAGCCCCGTGGCGAGTTTCGCGAGCATCCGCTGCGTGGCACCGCCCACCGAGACCCGGATTCCCGCCTCCTCCCACACCGCCCGCTGCACGCGCGCCGCCGTCGTCTCCAGCGGCTCGTCGGCGTAGAGGCGCTCGGTCCCCGTGAGGTCCAGGTAGAACTCGTCGATCGACGCGGCCTCCACCACCGGCGTGAAGCGCTCCAGCACCGCGCGCACCTCGCGGCTGCGCCGCCCGCACGCCGCGCGAGGCACGGGCACCAGCACCGCCCGCGGGCAGAGGCGAAGCGCGCGGGCGGTCGGCATCCCCGCGTGCACACCGAAGGCGCGCACCTCGTAGGAGGCGGAGGTCACCACACCGCGCCCCTCCGGCCGGCCGCCCACCATCAGCAGGCGCTCGCGCCCCACCCCCTCCGGGTCCTCCAGCTGCGCCACCTGCACGAAGAACATGTCGCAGTCCACGTGCAGGATGCGGCGGGGAGGCGCCGGGAGCCCGGGCGCGTCGGTGCCGATGGAGGAGGTGGGGGGTGTGTCCGGTGACCGCATGATCGACGGTGAGTGGTGAGACCCGACCGGAGGATTCGCCGCGCGTGCAATCTCGACCCGCGCCCGGTCCCGGGGCAATAGCGCCCCCGCGCGCGGACGCGTATTATCGCCCGCATCCGACGACGCGCCCTCTCCCCGCCCCCACGCCCGCGCCATGCCCGAGCCAATCCTCACCCTGAGCCCCGAGGCGGGCCCCGAGCAGTTGGGCCCACCCACGCCCGACTGGGGCGACCTGGCGCTCGTGCTGACGGGCGGCGGGGCGCGGGCGGCCTACCAGGTGGGCGTGCTCAGCTACATCGCGGAGCGCTTCCCCGAGCTGCGCATCCCCATCCTGGTGGGGATCTCCGCGGGCGCGGTGAACACCGCCTACCTCGCGGCCCATCCCGGGACGCTGGCGCGGGCGGTGGAAGAGCTGTGGAACCTCTGGCTTGGGCTCCTGCCCGAGCGCGTCTTCCGCGTGGACGCCAGCTCGCTGGCCCGCAAGGTCGTCCGCTCCGGCGCGCAGCTCGTCTCGGGGGGAGTGCGGGGCGCGCCGCGCGTGCAGGGCATGGTGGATACGGCGCCGTTGCGCGCCTTTCTCGAGCGCGCTCTCGCACCGACGGACGGCGAGCTGGCCGGGATCCAGGAGAACCTCCGCCGCGGCACGCTGCGCGCCGCGGCGGTCGTGACCACCAGCTACACCACCGGGCAGACGGTGGTCTTCGTGCAGGGCCGCGGCATCGAGACGTGGGAGCGGCCGCTGCGTCGCAGCGTCCAGGCGCGGCTCGGCGTGGAGCACGTGATGGCGTCGACGGCGCTACCCTTCTTCTTCCCCGCGGTGCAGGTCGGGGACGGCTGGTACGGCGACGGCGGCATCCGTCTCACGGCGCCGCTCTCGCCCGCGCTGCACCTCGGCGCGCACAAGATCCTCGCCATCTCCACACACTACCTGCGCTCCCGGTCGGAGGCCGACCGGCCGGCGGTCGTCGGCTACCCGCCGCCCGCGCAGGTGCTGGGCGTCCTCTACAACGCCATCTTCCTCGATCTCATCGACCAGGACGTCCTGCGCATGCAGCGCGTCAACCGTCTCCTGGAGCGCGTTCCCGTGGAGGAGCGCCAGGGAATGCGCATCGTCGACCTGCTCGCGCTCCGTCCTTCGCGCGACCTCGGCGCACTCGCGGGCGACTACGAGCCCCGTCTCCCGCGCGCATTCCGCTTCCTCGCGCGCGGCCTCGGCACCCGCGAGACGGCGGCGCCCGACCTGCTCAGCACCGTCATGTTCCAACCGGACTACCTGCGACGCCTGCTGGAGCTCGGCCAGGCGGACGCCCGCGCGAGCGAGGCCGAGATCGCCGAGTTCCTCGCGCGCTGAGCCCCGGGGACCGGGCGCGACAGGGCACGGCGCTCGCGTGGAGCCGCACCCGGAGCGGGTCCGGCGTGATCTTTCGACGGGAGGCGCTCGGTGAGTCTGGCTTCGGCGGCACTGCTGATGTTCTTCGTGATGGACCCGCTCGGGAACATCCCCCTCTTCCTCTCCGCGCTGCGGCACGTCGACCCGTCCCGGCAGGGGCGGGTGATCATCCGGGAGCTGGTGATCGCCCTCGTGCTGCTCGTCGTCTTCCTCTTCTTCGGCCGGCTGCTCTTCAGCCTGCTCCACGTCTCCGAGCCGGCGCTGACCACCGCGGGCGGAGTGATCCTGCTGCTGATCGCCCTGCGCATGATCTTCCCCTCGCCCGAGCGACCCCTGCGCGAGGAGGTGATGGAGGAACCCTTCGTGGTGCCGCTCGCCGTGCCCTACACGGCAGGCCCCTCCGCCCTCGCGACGGAGATGCTCCTGATGAACCAGGACCCGCACCGCTGGCCGGTGTGGCTGGGCGCCATCCTGCTGGCGTGGGCCGCCGCGAGCTTCATCCTCTACTTCTCGCGCGACTTCCGCCGCTATCTCGGAGATCGCGGGCTCACCGCCGTGGAGCGGCTGATGGGCATGCTCCTCGTCACCGTCGCCATGGAGATGCTCCTGACGGGCATCCAGGAGTTCCTCCTCGCCCACTGAGATCGACCTCCTTGACAGGGGGCGGCGATCGTCGCTATTTACCCCTAGACCTCTATGCATAGAACGCTATGACTCCCACTCGACCGCGGCGGAACGACGTCCTGCAGGGCACGCTCGCCCTGCTCGTCCTGCGGACCCTCTCCGCCCAGGGCCCGATGCACGGCTATGCCATCACCTCTCACATCCAGCGCGTGTCGGCCGAGCTGCTGCGGGTGGAGGAGGGCTCGTTGTACCCGGCGCTGCACCGGATGGAGCAGGACGGGTGGCTGCGGAGCGAGTGGGGGACGACGGAGAAGAACCGGCAGGCGCGGTTCTACTCGATCACCCCCGCGGGCGAGGCGCAGCTGGCGGCGGAGCAGGAGAGCTGGGCGCGTCTCACGGAAGGGGTGGGGCGGGTCCTCCGCTACGCCTGAACCTCTCCACGATCCCGGGGCGGAACACCCATGGCCTGGTATCATCGACTGCGGAACACGATGCGTTCCGAGGGATTGTCGAGCGAGCTGAACCGCGAGCTGGAGTTCCACCTCGCGGAGCGGATCGACGAGCTGATGGCGAGCGGGATGAGCGAGGAGGAGGCGCGGCGGGAGGCGCAGCTACGCTTCGGGAACCCGGTGGTGCAGAAGGAGCGGGCGAGGGACCGGGACATCCTCCCGTGGCTCGAGTCGCTCGTGGGCGACGTGCGCTACGCGGGGCGACAGCTCCTCCGCAGCCCCGGCTTCGCGGTGGTGGCGATCCTCTCGCTCGGGCTCGCCATCGGAGCGAACACGGCGATCTTCAGTCTGATCGACGCGGTGATGCTGCGATCGCTGCCGGTGGTGCGCCCGGAAGAGCTGGTCCGGGTGACGACGCCGACCCGCTCGGGGGCGCTGGGGGAGGGGGGCGACAACTTCACGAACCCGGTGTGGGAGGCGCTGCGGGACCATCAGGACGTCTTCTCGGGCGCGTTCGCGACGGCGGACGAGCACTTCGATCTCTCCGGAGGTGGAGTGTCGCACCCGGTCTCGGGGTCGTGGGTGAGCGGGGGCTACTTCTCGACGCTGGGCGTTCGTCCCGCCGCCGGCCGGCTGGTGGCGCCGGCGGACGACTACCGGGGATGCCCGCCGGTGGCGGTGGTGAGCTACGGCTTCTGGCAGAGCGAGTACGGCGGGAGCCCCGGCGCGGTGGGGCGATCGATCTCGCTGGACGGTCACCCCTTCGAGATCATCGGCGTGGCCGCGGCGGGCTTCACCGGCGTGGAGGTGGGGCGCGCGTCCGAGGTGTACGTTCCGCTCTGCACCATGCCCATCGTCCAGGGCGGGCACGACGGCCTGGACGACCGCAGCACGTGGTTCCTGTACATCTTCGGACGGCGGCGCCCGGGGGTGACCACGGAGGACGCCGCCCGGAGGCTCGCGGCGCTGGCACCCGCCGTCTTCCGCGCCACGGTCCCCGAGGACTGGCCCACGGAGGCGAAGGAGAGCTACCGGCGGACGACGCTGACCGCGGTGCCGGCGGCGAACGGGTACTCCGGCGTCCGGAGCCGGTACCACGACGCGCTGGTGGCGCTGATGGCGGCGG
>DASSTO010000123.1:0-4032 GCA_035707865.1 Longimicrobiaceae bacterium
GCCGGGGGCTGGAGTTCCACCGCGTGCCGGTGCCGTACGCGGCGCCGGAGTTCATCTCCGTGCTCGCCGACCTCGTGGAGCCCTTCGCCCGACCGGGCGGTGGCGGCCTGGCCGGCGAGACCGAGGAGGAGGTCGGCGGCGTGCGGATGCGGCGGTGCCACTGCCGGCCCGCGCCGCACACGTTCTGCATGAACCCCGCGCTGCACTGCGGATGATCGCCATCGTGGGCGGCGGGCTGACCGGTCTGGCGCTCGCGCACCAGCTGGCTCGCCGTGGCGTGCCGCACGTGGTGCTCGAGGCGGCGGATCGGCCGGGCGGCGTGGTGCGGAGCGCGCGGGTGGACGGGCACCTCCTGGAATGGGGCCCGCAGCGCACCCGGCTCACCGCCGGAATGGAGGAGCTGGTCCGATCGCTCGGCATCGAAGGCGAGGTGATCACCGCGCCGCCCGGTCTCCCGCTCTTCGTCTACCGCGCCGGGCGCCTGCGCCGGGTCCCGTTCTCGGCGGGCGACTTCCTCCGGTCGGACATCTTCTCTCCCGCGGGCAAGCTCCGCGTGCTCCTCGAGCCCTTCACCGGCGCCGCGCGGGCGGAGGAGTCGGTAGCGGGGTTCTTCACCCGCAAGGTCGGGCGCGAGGCCTACGAGAACCTCCTCGGCCCGCTCTACGGCGGCCTCTACGCCTCCGACCCGGCAACGATGGAGGTCGGCCTCTCTCTCGGCCACGCCCTGCGCGAGTTCGGCATCGGCCGCTCGCTCCTCCGTCCCCTGCTGCACCGGCGCGGCCGGCTCCGCCCGCCTCCGGCCACGTCTTTCCGCGAGGGGATGCAGACGCTGCCGCTCGCGCTGTACGAGGCGAACCGGCCGAACGTCCGTCTCTCCACGTCGGTGGAGGGCCTGCGCGGCGCGGGGAGCGGGTTCGTCCTCGACCTGCACGGCGACGCGCTCCTGGCGGAGCAGGTGGTGCTCACCGTCCCGGCGCCCGCGGCGGCGCAGCTCCTCGACGGGCCGGCGCCGGACGCGGCGCGCCGGATCTCCTCGCTGAACTACAACCCGCTCGCGGTGGTGCACGTCCGTGCCGAGACCGGGCTCCGGGGGCTCGGGTACCAGGTGTCGCTCGCGGAGCCGCTGTGGACGCGGGGCGTCACCTTCAACGACAGCCTCTTCGGCCGCACGGGCGTCCACACGATCTACCTGGGTGGGGCGAAGAACCCGCAGGTGGAGACGGCGACCGAGCAGGAGCTGGCCGAGCGTGCGTTGCGCGAGTTCCGCCTGGTGACCGGCGCCGACGCCGAGGTGCTCTCGGTCGATCGCGAGCGGATGCCGGCGTGGGACCGCTCCTGGCGAGCGCTCCGGGGGCTCCGGCTCCCGACCGGCATACGCATCGCCGCCAACTGGGAGTCGCGCCCCGGCATCCCGGGCCGGCTCGCGCAGGCGCAGCGTCTCGCGGCGGAGCTGGGGCAGGGGAGCGGGGCGTGAAACGCGATCGGGGGCGGCGCTGCCGCCCCCGATTCGTCCGCATGCCGTCGTCGGGGCCTCAGGGGCCCATCGTGCCCGGGGGGATCGTACCCGCGCCCGGCGCCGCGCCCGTCGTGCCGGTCTGTGTGTTCGCCATCTGGCTGACGGTGACGTTCTGCTCGTCGACGTTCAGGAAGGCGGGCTGGCCCTGGATCGTGCTCGTGGTCTGCGAGCTCAGGGTACCCTGCACGTCGGTCGCGCTCGTCAGGACGCGCGCGTTCGTCAGCTGGACGGTCTGCCCCGGGTTGATGTCGACCGGCTGCTCCTGCGGCTGGTCGTTGAGCACGGCGAAGATCCTCTGCCCGTTGCTCTCCAGCCAGAAGCCGCGGTCCGTCGGGACCGAGGCCACCTGCGCGGTTCCGCTCACCGTCTTGCCGGTCCAGTTCCCCGGGTTCGCGAGGATGTCCGCGACCGGGATGGTGCTCGCGGTCGCCGCCGGGCTCGGCGTGGCCGCCGGAGCCACGGGCGCAGCGGCCGGCGGCGCGGTCGCTGCTGGCGCGACGGCGGCCGGTGCGGCCGTGTTCCGGTCGTGACCGAAGGATGCGACGATCCACCAGATGATCAGGGCCAGGATGATCAGCCCGATGATCCACCAGATCCAGGATACGCCGGATTTGCGTTCGACCTTGATGTCGGCCATCGTTCCACCTCCTCTGCGAGTGGTACCTCCGCCGCCGTAGCGCCGGAGCCGAGAGTGGGCGCGCCGAGACGCAACATGCGTGCGCGCGGGGGCACCGTCGGCCCGCCTACGACCGGGCCCCCCGCACCCCGCCCAGCAGCGTGCGGACGGTCCGGAGCTCGTCCGCGTTGACGGTGTGGCCCATGCCCGGATAGATGCGCGCGTCGACGGCCGCGCCCATCGCCTCCAGCACCCGGGCGGTCTCGTCCACGCGTGCCAGCGGGATGTGCGGGTCGGTGTCGGAGCAGCCGAGGAAGACCGGCGTGCCCGCGAGGGAGCCGTGGTAGTCCCGCGGCGTGCCCTCCGGCCCGATCAGGCCGCCGCTGAGCCCGGCGACGCCGCCGTAGCGGCGCGCGTGCCGGGCCGCGAACTCCAGGACCAGGCACGCGCCCTGGGAGAAGCCGAGGAGCATCGTGCGCTCCGGGGGGATCCCCGCATCCTCCGTCGACGCGAGGAGCTGGCCCAGGCGCGCGAGCGCGGAGGAGAGCCCGGGCTCGTTCTGCTCGATCGGGGCCAGGAAGCTGTGCGGGTACCACACGTTCCCGGCGGCTTCCGGCGCGAGATAGGCGACGTCGGGCGCGGGCATCTCCCGTGCGAGCGAGAGGATGCTGCGCGCCGACGCGCCGCGGCCGTGCACCAGGATCACCGCCGCGCGCGCCTCGGCGAGCGCGCTGCCAGCGCTCAGCACCGGCGCGTCCGCGTGAGGGTCGGAGTGGGAGGGTTTCGGCATCGTCGGGTGGGGTTCGGGGACGTCCGCCACGCGGGAACACGGCCTGCATCACGCCGGGGCCCACGACTTCGGGAGAACGGATGATGGAGAAGCGCAGGATCGGATCACTCACGGTATCCGCCGTCGGGCTGGGGTGCAACAACCTCGGTAGACGGCTCGATGCCGGTGCCACCGCCTCGGTCGTCGACGCCGCGCTGGAGGCGGGAATCGACTTCTTCGACACCGCCGACGTCTACGGCCGCGGCGAGAGCGAGGAGTACCTCGGCCGCGCGCTCGGCGACCGGCGCAGCCGGGTGCTGATCGCGACGAAGTTCGGGATGAGCATGGGCGAAGGTCGCGAGGGAGCACGGCCCGAGTATCTCCGTCGCGCGGTCGAGGACAGCCTCCGTAGGCTGGGCACGGACCACATCGACCTCTACCAGCTCCACCGCCCGGACCCCGGTGTACCGATCGCCGAGACGCTCGGCGCGCTCGACGAGCTGGTGCGCGCCGGGAAGGTCCGCGAGATCGGCTGCTCGAACTTCTCCGCCCAGCAGCTGGAGGAGGCGGACGCCGCCGCGCGCCGGACGGGCGCCCGCTTCGTCAGCGTGCAGAACGAGTACAGCCTCCTGCACCGGGAGCCGGAGAACGGAGTGCTCGAGGCGTGCGAGCGGCTCGGCCTCGCCTTCCTGCCGTTCTTCCCGCTCGCGAGCGGGCTTCTCACGGGGAAGTACCGCAAGGGAAGACCGGCCCCCGGAGGCACGCGCCTCACCGAGGGCGACCGCTACGCGGGACTGCTCTCCGAGCGGAACCTGGACGTCGTCGAGCGGCTCATCGACTTCGCGCAGGGTCACGGCCACACGCTCCTCGACCTCGCCTTCTCCTGGCTCCTCTCGCGCGCGGTGGTGGCCTCGGTGATCGCCGGCGCCACCCGGCCCGAGCAGGTGCGCGCCAACGCGGCCGCGGCGGGGTGGGCGCTGACGCCGGCCCAGCTGGCGGAGGTCGATTCGATCCTGGCGCCGCGCGGCTGACGTCAGGCCGCGGGACGATTCGGCTCGGGCACCAGCTCGCGGGCCAGTCGTCGCAGCGCGATCGAGAGGTCTTCGCGCGTCCCGGGCGGCCACTCGTGCA
>DASSTO010000124.1:0-8909 GCA_035707865.1 Longimicrobiaceae bacterium
GACGACCGACGACCCGGGTAGTGCGTCGAACTTGCTCCCGCGCCCCTACTGCTCCCCCGCCCCGCTCAGCGACCGGGCCACCTCTTCCACGCGGTAGCACTCGATCACGTCGCCGACCTTCACGTCGTTGAAGTTCGAGACGTTCAGACCGCACTCGAAGCCCTCGCGAACCTCGCGCACGTCGTCCTTGAAGCGCTTGAGGCTGCCGAGCTCGCCCTCGTAGATCTGGACGCTGTCGCGGATGACGCGGATCTTCCCGCGGCGCTGCAGCTCGCCCGAGGTGACCATGCACCCGGCGACCGTTCCGACGCGCGGCACCTTGAAGATCTGCCTCACCTCGGCCGTACCGAGCATCACCTCGCGCTCCTCCGGAGAGAGCATGCCCTCCATCGCCGCGCGAACCTCCTCCACCGCCTCGTAGATGATGTTGTAGAGGCGGATGTCGACGTCCTCGCGCTCGGCCACCGTCCGCGCCTCCGCCGTCGGGCGGACGTGGAAGCCGACGACGATCGCGCCGGCGGTCGACGCGAGCAGCACGTCCGACTCGTTGATGGCCCCGACCGCCCGGTGGATGACCTGCACCTCCACCTCCGGCGTCGAGAGCTGCTCCAGCGAGTCGGAGAGCGCCTGGACGGAGCCGTCCACGTCGCCCTTGATGACCAGGGCGAGGTGCTGGGCCTCTCCCTTCTCGAGCATCTTCGAGAAGTCGGTCAGCTTCACGCCGCGGCTGCGGATGCGCATGCGCTTCTCGCGCTCGAGGCGCTGGCGGGTCTGCGCGATGTCGTGTGCCCGGTCGGCCTCCATCGCCACGAGCTGGTCACCGGCCGCGGGGACGCCCGGCAGCCCGAGGATCTGCACCGGGGTGCTCGGTCCCGCCTCCTGGACGGGCCGACCGCGCTCGTCGAGCATCGCGCGGATGCGGCCGCTGTAGAGACCGCAGACGACCGAATCGCCGACGCGGAGCGTGCCGTTGGTGACGAGCACCGTCGCCACCGGGCCCTTGCCGACGTCGAGCTGCGCCTCGATCACCGCACCGTGCGCCTCGCGATCCGGGTTCGCCTGGAGCTCGAGGACGTCGGCCTGGAGGAGCACCCTCTCCAGCAGGTCGTCGATTCCGGTGCCCTTCTTCGCCGAGACGTCGGCCGACATGACGTCGCCGCCGAACTCCTCGAGCACGACGCCGTGCTGCAGGAGATCCTGCTTCACGCGCATCGGGTTGGCGTCGGGAAGATCGACCTTGTTGACCGCCACGACGAGCGGCACGCCCGCGTTCTTCGCGTGGCTGATCGCCTCGATCGTCTGCGGCATCACGGAGTCGTCCGCCGCCACGACGAGGATGACGAGGTCCGTCACCTCCGCACCGCGGGCGCGCATGGCGGTGAAGGCGGCGTGGCCGGGGGTGTCGAGGAAGGTCAGCGCGCGGCCGTCGTCGAGCGCGACGTGGTACGCGCCGATGTGCTGCGTGATGCCGCCGGCCTCGCCCGCGATGACGTTGGTCTTGCGGATGTAGTCGAGGAGCGACGTCTTGCCGTGGTCGACGTGGCCCATCACAGTGACGACCGGCGGGCGCGGCTGGAGATCCTCGGCGGCGTCCTCGACCTCCGTCTCCTCCATGTCGGCGCCGTACTCGGCCTCTCGCACCGCCTGCAGGCCGAACTCGTCGAGGAGCAGCTCGATCTGGTCGAAGTCGAGCCGCTGGTTGATGGTGACCATCAGCCCGAGGTTCTTGAACGCCGAGGAGATGATCTGCGTCGGCGAAACGTCGATCAGCTCGGCGAGCTCGGCCACCGTGAGGAACTCGTTGACGCGAACGGTGGTGGCCTCCTCCTGCCGGATCCTCTCCTGCTCCTCCTCGCGACGCTCCTGGGCGGTGGGGCCGTGATCGCGCCGACGACCGCGCCGACGACCGCCGCCACTCGATTCCATGGCGGCCATCGTCTTCTTGAACATCTCCTCGACCGCCTCCTGGTCGACGCCACGCCGCTTCTTGCGATCCTTCTTGCGGCGCTTGCTCGCAGCGGCGCCGGCTCCCTCCGCCTGCACGCCGGCGCGTGCGGGCTGTTCACCCCGCCGCGCGGGCACCGGGGGCGGGCCTCCCCGCCGGGCCGGCATCGGCGCTCCCCCGACCTCGAAGGGTCGCGGCGGGCGCGGCGGGGCTTCGCCGGCGCCGCCACGGGCGGCCGGACGCGCATGCTGCCCCGGCTCCTCCCGCGCGGGCCGCGGCGGATGTGCGGGTGCGGGCCGTGGACGCCCGGGCGCCGGTGCAGCGGGGCGCGAAGGCGTGGGTGCCGACGGGTGGCGGGGAGGTGCCGCGGGCGTCTGCGCACGCGTGGGCGGCTGCGGCCGTTCCACCGCCTCCGGCGCAGCGGCCGGCTCGACCGGCGGCGACTCGACGATGACGGTCTCGTTCCGCGGTGGCTGCGAGCCGGTCGTCACCAGGTCGGCGCCGCGCTCCGCGGCGAGATCGGCCGCCTCCGCCGCCATCGCCTCTGCCGCGTCGGCCGCGGGGGACGCAGACGACTCGGGCAGCGGGACGACCGTGTCGGGCTCCGCTGCCTCCTGCTCCTCCGTCTCTACCTCGTCCGTGTCGGCGCGGCGCCGGCGGCGGCGACGCGGCGCGTTGCCCGCGTCACCGATGGCGGCCTCGATCGCCTCGGTCGCCGTGTTGTGCCCGAGACGGCGCTCGCGCTCGAGCACGGTGCGCAGCCGCGCCACGTGCTCGTCCGCCAGCAGCGTCATATGGCTGCGGACCGGAACGTCCATCTCCCGCAGGAGGTGCACCAAGGCCTCGGAAGGTACGTTGAGTTCCTTGGCCACTTCGTACACTCGCATCCGTCTCACTTCCTCCGTGCTGAGTCCCGCGGAGAGACGTTCACGGCTCCGCCGTGAAGCGACCCGCTTGCAGCGCCGAGAAGAGCTCGGCGGCGCGACCTGCGAAATTTCGATTCGTGAAGCCGACCGCGGAAACCGGGCCGCGGCCAATGGCGGCACCCAGCTCGCCGCGCGAGAACTGAGTGTGGGACGGCACCCGGCGCGCCTCCAGCAACGGCAGGAGCTTGTTGCGCTGACCCGGTGCCGCGTCCTCGGCGAGAATAACTCGAAAGACGCCGTCGCCGCGTGCGGCGCGGCGGACGGCCTCGGTCCCACCGACCAAGCCGCCCGCTCGTGCCGCCAGCCCCAGGAGCTGCAGGGCGCGGCGGCGAGCCGGTTCCGGCGCTCCCTGACGGGGTGATACCGCCATCAAACTCAGAAGTTCTCGGCGTTTTCCGGCTGTGTCAACTCTTCCGGCGCCGCGTTGCCCTCGGCATCCTCCTCGACGGTGAGCTCCTCGATCACCGCCAGGACCTCGTCGGCCTCCTCGTCGCCGATCGCCGGAATCCGGAGCAGGTCCTCGCGCTCCAAGTCGATCACATCGAAGAACGTAGTATAGCCGGCGGCTTCCAGAGCCGCCAGAGTCGCGGGCCGCAGGTTGAGCTCCCGCAGGGTGAAGTCCGCGCTCTCGTACTCCTCGCCCTCGGCCGCGGCGGGGCCGCCGAAGAGCGCCGATTGGGCGCCGCGCTCCAGCCACTCACGAGAACCGAAGAGGTTGATCTCCCACCCGACGAGCTGGGAGGCCAGGCGCACGTTCTGCCCGTTCCGGCCGATGGCCAGCGAGAGCTGGTCCTCGTCGACGATGGCGGTGATGACGCGGGAATCGTAGTCGGAGAGCACCTTGGCCACGCGCGCCGGTGCCAGGGCGCGCTTCGCGAAGATCTCCGGGTCCGGGTGCCAGGGAACGATGTCGATGCGCTCCCCACCCAGCTCCTGCACCACCTGCCGCACCCGCGACCCTTTCAGGCCGACGCACGCACCGACGGGGTCGATCGACTCGTCGCGCGAGGAGACCGCCAGCTTCGTGCGCCCGCCCACCTCGCGAGCGACCGCCCGGATCTCGACGATGCCCTGCGTGATCTCCGGCACCTCGAGCTTGAAGAGGGCGGCGACGAAGAGCGGATCGGCGCGGGAGAGGATGATTCGCGGCCCCTTGGGCGTCTCCTCGACCTTCTTCAGCACCGCGCGGATCGACTCGCCCTGCCGGAAGCGCTCGCGCGGGTTCTGCTCCTTCCAGGGCACGATCGCGTCCGCCTCGCGGGTGCGGTTCAGCATGACCACCAGCTTGCCGCGCTCCACCTGCTGCACCTCGCCCGAGAGCAGCTCGCCGACGCGATCGGCATACTCCTCGACGATCTTCGCGCGCTCGCCCTCTCGCACCCGCTGCAGCATCCGCTGCTTGGCGGCCATGACGGCGTTGCGTCCGAAGTCGGAGAAGTCCACCGGGACCTCGAGGATGTCGCCGACCTCGAAGTCGGGGTCGTCCCACTGGGCCTCCTCGAGCGAGACCTCGCGGGAGCTGTCCTGCACCTCCGCGACCACTTCCTTGAGCACGGTGATGCCGATGCGGCCCGTCTCCTCGTCGATCTCGATCTCCGCCTCGACGTTGGGGCCGAAGCGCTTGGCGAGGGCCGCCAGGATTCCGTCCTTGATCAGGTCGTGGAGGTCCTCGCGGGAGATGCTCTTGTTGAGAGCCAGCTCACGGAAGGCCGCAAGAATCTGAGTCGCGTTGTTCATACCTATCGATCCTCTACGGGGACACGGGGCGGAATCACCTGCGCTCTCCGCCACCCCAACGAAAAACGAGATTGGCCTTGCTGATCTCGGCGCGCGGAACCTCGATCTCCTCGCCGTCGCTCAGACGGAGAGCCACGAGCCCTCCGTCGCGCAGCCCCAGGAGCTCGCCGCTGAGCCGTCGGGCACGACCCGCGAGCGCCTCCCTTCCCTGCACCAGCACCTCGCGGCCCGCGAAGCGCTCGAAGTCGCGGTCCCGAACGAGCGGCCGCTCGACACCGGGCGAGGAGACCTCCAGCACGTACGTGGCCGGAAGGCCGGGATGCTCGTCGAGGAACGGTTCGAGCGCCCGGCTGGCCCGGGTACAGTCGTCGATCGTCACCTCTGCGGTACCCTCGAGATGGTCGATCCGGAGTCGAAGGATCGGGCGGCGGCGATCACCGGCACGTTCCAGGTCCACGAGCTCGTAGCCGAGCTCTTCCAGCCGCCGGCCCATCTCCCGATCCAGGTCGGCATCCGACATAGCGCCTCCGGGGTCAGGCAAATAAAAAAAGTGGGGCACCTGCTCCCCCACTTCAAAACGGCGCGCCCGCCCGGGCCCGCTTGCTCACCGCTCGGACGGGAAACCTACCGCATTTCGGCGCTGCGTGCAAGGCCGCCCGGTCAGGCGAGACGAGCGATCACGCCCATCTGACGGGCCGCCGAGCCGGAGCGGTGGGAGAAGAACTCGCCCGGGCCGCAGCGGGTGCAGTATGCCGAGCGGGAGATCCGTGCATCCGCCAGGCCCAGTCGCGCGAGCCGCGCGCCGATCGCCTCGCGCAGGTCGATGGGCGTCGGGCCCGCGGGCGCCTCCCGGTCCGGCCACACGGCCCGATGGACCTCGGGCCCCACCTCGTAGCACGCGCCGCAGATGGCGGGCCCGGCGTGTGCCCAGAGGTCGCCCGGCCGCGCGCCGAACCGTGATCCCAGGCGCGCCACCGCGGCCTCGACGATCCCCGCGGCCACGCCGCGCCAGCCCGCGTGGACCATCGCCACAGCGCGGTGTGACGGGTCCACGAGAAAGACGGGAACGCAGTCGGCCACGGCGACCGTGAGCGCGGCACCGGCGCGGTCGGTGATGTGACCGTCGAAGCCCTCCGTCACCAGCAGGCCCGGCGGTAGGGGTGAGCCGGTCTCCAGCAGATCGCTCCCGTGCACCTGTCGAGAGTGGATCGCCGAGGGAACGCCGAGCAGCCGCCGCAGGGCACGCCAGCGGTCGAGGGTCTCGCCGACGGGTTGCGCACCAGCGAGACCGAGATCGGCGGGTGCCCCGGTCGTGGCCTGCACGAGCCACGGGAAGCGCTCGACCCACTCGGGCTGCCGCCAGAGGGGAATCTCGCCCGGCTGCAGGTGCTCCTCGAGCGTCCGCACGTCAGTCCGTCGCGGTGACGTCACCCGCGGGCCCGGGGTCTTCGCTCAGACGCGGGACGCCCTCGAGCCGGGCCACGCGTCCTCGGAGGGTCTCCACCTCGCCGCGTAGCTCGTCGAACTCCCGCCGGGAGACCAGATCGATGCGGTCACGGACGTCGTCCAGCCGGAGCTGGATGCGCTCGGCCGCGTCCTTCACGGCGCGCCGGGCGCGGTCCGGGCTGAGGTCGCCCCGGTCCACCGCCTCCTGCAGCGTCTCCTCGATCGCCTCGCGGAAGGCGTTGAGGATCCCGAAGCCGGTCCGGATCCCGTCCCCGATTCCCCCGATGCCGCCGCGGTGCTGTTCGTCCGCCATGGATCCCTGAATGGTTGGAGTGAGTCCCCGCCACCCGGCTACCGCTCACCGAACTCCCGCGAATCGTGCCGCTCGATGACGGCGCCCAGGGCGCGCAAGCGGTCGTCGATGCGCTCGTATCCGCGCTCGATCTGGCCGATGTTGTAGATCTCGCTGGTGCCCGTCGCACCGAGCGCGGCGATGAGCAGGCCCATTCCCGCGCGGATGTCCGGACTGTCGACGACGGCGCCGTGCAGCCGCGAGGGCCCGATGACCACCACGCGGTGCGGGTCGCAGAGCACCATGCGCGCGCCCATCCCCACGAGCTTGTCGGTGAAGAACATGCGCGACTCGAACATCTTCTCGTGCACGAGGATGGTACCGTCGCACTGCGTGGCGGTGACGAGGGCGATGGAGGTGAGGTCCGCCGGGAAGGCCGGCCACGGGCCGTCGTCGAGCTTGGGGATGTAGCCGCCCAGGTCCATCTTCACCCGCATCTCCTGATCGCCGGGAATGAAGAGGTCGTCGCCGCGCCGCTCCGCCCGGACGCCGAGGCGATCGAAGCCGATGAGCGTGGAGTCGAGGAACTGGACGGCCGCGTCGCGGATGAGGATCTCACCCCGGGTGACGGCCGCGAGCCCGATGAAGGAGCCCACTTCGATGTGGTCGGAGCTGATCCGGAAGCGCCCGCCGTGCAGCTGGGCGGCGCCCTGGATGAGGAGGGTGTTCGTGCCGATCCCGTCGATCTGGCAGCCCATGCCGACGAGCATATGGCAGAGGTCCTGCACGTGTGGCTCTGCGGCGGCGTTCCTCAGCCGGGTCTCGCCCTCGGCGAGCGACGCGGCCATGACGGCGTTCTCCGTCGCGGTGACGCTCGGCTCGTCGAGAAAGACATCGGCTCCGCGGAGCCGGCCGCGGGAGCGCAGGCCGAAGATCTGGTGGTCGTAGCCGACCTCGGCGCCGAGCCGCTGGAGGGCGAGGAAATGGGTGTCCATGCGCCGTCGACCGATGACGTCGCCGCCGGGCGGGGGGAGCTGCATCGTCCCGGTCCGGGCGACCATGGGCCCCGCGAGGAGGATGGAAGCGCGGATGCGCGCCGCCGCCGCCGCGTCGAGGTCCCGGCGACCCAGGTCCGCCGCTCGGACGCGCACCTCGTTCGGCCCCACCCAGGCGGCGTCCGCACCGAGCTCCCGGAGGAGCTCGATGAGTGTCCGCGCGTCGCGGATGTCGGGGACGTTCTCCAGCACCACCTCCTCCGAGGTGAGGAGCGTGGCGGCGAGCATCGGGAGGGCGGCGTTCTTGTTCCCGGCCGGGCGCACGGTCCCCTTCAGGCGGTGGCCACCCTCGACGACGAACTTGGGCACTCTGGTTTCTCCTGATTCGTTGGCGGATCGGCACCGCTACGGTGCTCACACGGCGGATGGACGCCGGGGAAAGAGCAAGGATCGTGCGAATCGCGGACGCGGAGATTGCTTGACACCCTTTCCCGCGGCCGGGTAACTTGGGGCGTGTCCCGTCGCACCGCACCCGGCAGGAACGACTGGGTCCGCGCTCACCGAGCTCCCTCGCGTCCGGAGAGGCCCGCGTGCAACTGCTGATCGCCGTCATCAACCGGGAAGAGAAGCTGGACGAGATCCTCTCCGGACTGGTCGAGCTCGGGGTCACCGGCGCGACCCTCGTCAGCAGCGAGGGGATGGGGCGGATGCTCTCCTACGACATCCCCATCTTCGCCGGCCTGGAGACGCTGGCCGCGCGCTCCCGGCCGCGGAACCAGACGCTCTTCAGCGTGATTCGCGAGGACGAGAAGGTGGACGCGGTGATCCGGCTCCTGGAGGAAATCTGCGGCAGCTTCGACGATCCCGCCACCGGCATCGTCTTCACGGTCCCGGTCCTGCGAGTGATGGGACTCGCGCCCGAGCTGGGGCAGGAGGCGCCCCTGGACGACGAGCCCACGCCGGACCAGCCATGAGCCGGCCCTCTCGCGGGATCCGCCGGCACGTACTCTCCGACCCGGAGCGATAACTTGATCGCCATCGAGCGGCTCGCCCTCGTGCCCACCACCGTCCTGGCCGGCCACGCGCCGGTGTCGGCGATGCTCCAGTCGGTCGGAGCCGGCCGGCCGCCGTGGGTCGACGTGGTCGTCGGTGTCGCGCAGGTGGTGATCGCGATCGCCCTGGTGGTGACCGCGCTGACGGCGGCCGTCATCGCCGTCTACGTCCGGCGGATGGCGGGGCGGGTCAACGGGCTCCTCGCCACGGTGCAGGACCGGTCGAAGCCGATCCTCGAGCACGCGCACGACGTGGCGGAGAACGTCGACTACATCAGCACATCCATCCGGGTGGACGTGGAGGAGTTCAAGGGTACCATCCAGCGGACGCAGGCGCGGCTCGACCGCGCGGCGCAGCTGGCGGAGGATCGTCTCGCCGACTTCAACGGCCTCATCGAGGTGGTGCAGGACGAGGCGGAGCGGTTGTTCATCGACACGGCCTCCACGGCGCGCGGTATCCGCGCGGGCGCGCACTCGCTGCGCCGGTTCCGGGAGAGGGGCGAGGGAACGGGCGAG
>DASSTO010000125.1:0-15354 GCA_035707865.1 Longimicrobiaceae bacterium
CGATGAGCAAATCAAGAGTGGGGAATGATTCCACCGAGTTCCTTAGAGGTTCAGGCAACGTCTTCGCGGATATCGGTCTGCCTGAAGCAGAAGAGGCACTCGCGAAAGCCCGGCTCGCCGCCGCTATCGTCGATGCGCTGGAGCGGCGTAGACTCACGCCGGCTGATGCCGCCGCAATTCTGGGTGTGGATCAGCCTGAGGTATCTCTGCTAATGAACGGCAGGTTGGACGAACTCACCCTGGACCGGCTGGTGCGCCATCTGATCACCCTGGGGCACGATGTGGAGATTGTGGTACGGCGCCCCTTCCGCTATGGAAGCGAGGAGCAGGGGCGTCTGTCCGTCACGTTCGGGTAGATCCGCTTCTTCGTTCTGTTCCCCTGAAAGGAGTTCTGGCGATTGATACGTCGCCAGAACTCCTTTGCGTTACCCGCTCGTTGAATCCCCAGCTCACTCCCCCGCCTCACGCCGAAAGCTGTGACACCCCGCCCGCTTGAACACCAGAACGTGGCCATCGGCAAACTCTCCCGCTTTTTCTGACCCGCATTCCCGCTCGGTAGTCTGGACGCGTACACGCCGCGGTGCCCGCCGCTGCAGCAGTCCACTACTACCACGAGGACCCGATGAACACAGAGGCTCAGGGTGAGACGCCCATGATTTCCGCCGTCCCGGTCGCCGAGCCTTCCGTCACAGCCATCCGCTCCCTCCTCGCGGAGGCGATCACGGCCACGATCCGGGTCAGTGAACGATGCATGCGCCGGATCGAAGCCGCTCGTGAGGCGCACGGGATCATGAGCGCTCCGATGCTCGCCGCCGAGCGCACGCGAGATCGTGCTCTCAGTCGGCTCAAGGGCCGGAGTCGGTTTCTTGCCACCCAGCGCCTTCCCGCGCTGACGGAGCAGGGAGAGATCGTGGCCCCGGTCGCCTTCGCGTTGGAGGAGGCCATCGAGGTCGCGGCCGCACGGCACTTGGAGGCATGGGGGCGTCCGGCGGGTGTGCCGGCTCCCGTCGTCGAGATCCGGATGATGTGGCGCACCATCCATCGCCGATATGATCTGCGGTATGCCTGTCCGCTGCAGGTGGGAGATCTGTGCGAGGCGATTCTCGCACCTCTGCTGGAGGAGCTGAACGATGCCTCCATTCCGGTTTCCGGTGCGGAGGCGTACCTCAACCGACCGGATTTTGGCACATCGGAGTCCGACCAGCCCACACGAACCGATCTGGGGGGCGGAAGGTGGGAAGTGGTGCTGCCATGGCAGAATGCGCCGACCGGGCTGCGCTACCAGCTGCGCCTGCAGCAGGCGGATGGCCTGGCCCGGGTAGAGGGGCGCCGCGAAAACCGGCCATGGAGCGAGATCTCCACGCATTCCGCGGTCGAGATCGATTCCCTCGCGCGACTGCTCTCAGCCGCAGCCAGTGGGACACACGCCTGACATGATGACGCCCGTCACGCGCCGGGGTTCTCCGGCGCGTGACCTCAGATTCCCCGGAGGCCGCAATGTCAACAAAGAAGGCGTGGACGCCAGGCCCGCACCCTGAATTTTCGATCAGCCACCGAGTAATCGACATGCTCGAGTGGTGCCCCCGGAAGTTCCGGCACGACGTGCACACAAGCTGGTTAGGATGGATTGCGCGTGGTGAACCAGGGCCGGACGGGCAACCAGTTGCAGATGAGGCACGGCTGGCGTACCGGCTCAAGAAGCTGACGAGCCTTCACGCGGTGATCGGGACCGCGGCACACCTGGAAGCCGAGCGCTTTGTGAAGGCAGTGCGGGACGACGCGCCCCTGCCCGGTTACGAGGAGGTGAGGGCGCGGCTTCAGGGTGCGCTGAATCGCGCGTACACTGCGAGTCTGAACCGAAGCGCGTTTCTTCGCTCGCCAAAGGCGCACGCGATGGTCTTCTCCGCGTACTACAGCGGCCGGCCAAGTATCGCAGAGCTGGAGAGCGCCCAAGCGAAAGTGGATCCGATCGCCCGCGGTATCTGCGAGAGCGAATTCTGGTCAGAAATCCAGGGGCTGGAAAAGGAGGAGCACCGTGCGATCGAGACCCTGGACTGGTTTGATTTCGAGGGGGTACGGATCAACGTGAAGGCGGACCTGATCACGGCCCACGTAGATGGAGATGTCCAGATCGTCGACTTCAAGACCACCCGCGATGATGAGGCGCCACATCTCGTGCAACTTTCGCTCTACGCACTCTATGCGACCACCAAGCTTGGATTGGATTTCCAGCCAGGGTACTGGCGCGGTTTAGTTGTAAATTTCTTAGGAAGGACCAGCGAGTACATTCTGGAGGAGCGCCACCTGGAGCAGGCGGCGGATCGACTACGCCGCGCCATCCGCGAGATTCGCGGCTATCTCGCCGATCCCGCTACAAACGAACCACGTGCCGTGGAAGACTTCCCGCTGGTGAACCGGGCGCAGATGGAGGGATGCCGCTGGTGCCCTTTCCTCCAGCTCTGCGCGCCGGAGCTTCCACCGCGGATCAGCGGATCATGGCTTCGCTGACCCGCCAAGGGGGGGGTACCCGACGCATCTCCCGTGCGTTACTGCGCCTACAGCCGTGGTGAGGCGTGAACGCCGCACGAAGCGACTCGCTCACCAGGTGATTCTCGTCCGCTGTTCCACGGTGATCTGAGCGCCGTCCCAGCGATACACGTACGTTCCGGCATCCTCGCACCGACGTACCTGCGAGGGCTGGAGCACGGCCATGCAAGGGTGTCGCGGACGTCGGACACTGGCGAAAAGGATCCCGTTCCGGCCGGCTGCGCGCGCTTCCGCTCCAAACGCTTGGGAGGCCGTGTAGTCCGTCGGGTGGTAGAGCGGGTCGGAAGCCGGAACGCCAGTGAGGTCTACGAAGTCGCTGGCATGGATGTCCGCCCGGAGAGCGCGCATACGGATGTCGATCGGATCCGCGCGCTCATCCCGGAGGGCGCGAGCCTGGTGGTACACGGTCTCCGCGATTGCCGTCTCGATCGTCTCCGCCGCATAGAAGGCGCTGAAGGTCGTGCCGTTGAAGCGCCCGGGTCCGCCCCAGGTGTAGGCCGGCATCACCCACCCCGCACCGGCTCCGTGCATCGGTTCGAGGTGGGCAAGACGGTCCAGCGAGCCGAGGTCGGCATACATCGCCGGATCCACTCGCTTCAGCAATGCCAGCGCCCCCGGAAGGTCTTCCTCCTCCACGAGGGCGCTCCAGAGGGTCTGCTCGGGGAACTGCGCGGGGAGGATGCGGGCGGCATCAGCCCAGTGACAGGACGCGCTGGGGTAGCGCGCAGGGTCAGAAGACACCCGTAGCCACTCCCTTCAGGTAGCGGTACGTCTCCACGAGGTCCGTCATCCTGCCACCCAGCATGTATTCCAGCGGGGGACGGCCGAAGAAGGGGCTGCCGGCATTCGCAGCGCGGAGCCACTGCTCACTGCGCTCGCCCCCGCGAATCTGCTCCAGAGCGTAGGAGATGGCGATGAGATAGCCCATCCGGTCCAGAACGTCGGGAGCCAAGCTCTCCGGTACGCGAGAGGTCCAGTTCTGGAGGGTGCTCTCGGATCGGACACCGAGGAGCCGCGCAAGCTGAGACCAGGTCAGATGCCAGCGATCTCGGAGCTTGAAGACCGCGTGTACGCCCGCGCGCGCGGTCTCCGGCGAGTCGATGTCGGGAAGGCCAGGAGCGATCAATGCCATGGTTCCTCCAAGTTTGGGTGCTAATACAAACTGCGCACCAAATGTGCCCGCTGTCAAGTCGAGCGGCGCGATCCTGAGCCACGACAAACGGTAGTGATTGGAGGGGAGCATGGGTCCGGGATCGCTGATTGCCCGCGGCGCAACGGAAGTTCGATGTCCTGCTCAAGGACGTATATCGCTTGTGGTCAAGAACTTTCGTAACCCGACAGTAGATTGCCGGCTTCGGTTATCGGCTTCGCCATACCCACCGCCTCATCACACCATCCAAGTAACCGCTCCCACCAATCCCCGCCGGATTTTCCAATTCGTGCGCGGGTGAGGGAGGATTTCTCGAGCGCCCACTTCGGGGCGCACTCGACAGTCTCAACCTCATGGAGGCACCATGCGCGACGAGCACCCTCAGGAGCCGCAGCACCCGAGCCGAGAGGACGACATCCTCCGCGATCCGGTTGCCGATCATCTGCACGGGAGATGGCTTCCCATCCAGCTGAGTACCGGACTGGCCGCCTATCTCCTGTGGCTCATCACCCGGGATCTCGCGGGGTGGAGTGCGGATCGGCCGACACACCTCACCCGGGAGGAGGCCTGCGATTTCGCGGAGTACCTGTACGATGGCATCCCTAATCCGCAGCGGCGCAGCGAGGTTCCGAGACGCCGGGCGACGTAGCACGCTCGGGGCCGCCCGGCCGAGGTCTCATGCCCGGCCGGGCGGCCAGCCCACAGATCTGCTATAGGACCACAGATACGATCACGGAGATAATCCCCATGAAGCGCATTGTCGAGCTGGATGTCACGCTGGATCCCACAGCCATTGCAGACCTCCTGCGCACCTCCACCTGGCAGGAGGCTTCACAGCAGATGGAGGCGGCCGTACGCGAGGCCGAGGAACTCATTGCGGGGCGGCTCCAAGCGCTCATGGAGCGCGCGGTGGCGGAGCCGGCGGCGGAGTCGGGTCTGAGGGTATAATCCTTCTGGATCTGAAGCGGGTCACCCCATGCGACGGACTCCACCGCCCGATGGTCTGGCGCCAGATCACCGGCGAGGAGCCGCCGACTGTGCCACCGACTGCCGTGGGGTACACGCGGGCGGGGCTGCCGCGGTTCGACTGGTACGCAGAGCAGCCAGCGCTGAACGGGGCGGAGTGGCTGAAGGGCCTCTCGAGCGTGCATCAGCTCGGCAAGGAGAAGGGGGAGGTGCCGCAGCCGGAAAATGCGTTGGTGGTCCCGGAGAACGTGGTTCCCCTCCGCCAGCCTCGGAGAGGGTTTGTACGCGAGGGGGAGTTCTGATCGGTGATCGGACTTGTCAGTTTGCCAGGCGGTGCACATGGTGAGCGCCCTAACGGTTCTCGGGCGACGATCTGCTGCAGTCCATCGGCGGTGCCAGACCTCGGGTGCAATAAGGTCTTCAGGACCTCACGAGCAGCCGGAACCCCCCATTCCACAGTGCCCTCCGCCCTCGTAGCGCTTCTGCCCCACTTCCCACCCCTTTTCCAGCCCCCAGGCTGCACTACATCTGTTCCCAGGGTGTTAATAGGGTGTTAAAGAAACGGGCGGCCAACCTGGCCGCCCGTTTTCCACAATGTAGCGTTTATGCGGGTTTTCAGGACCCGCCTCCGGTCAACCTGACCGCAAAAACCCCTCTAATACCGGTAGTGCTCCGGCTTGTACGGCCCCTCCACCGGCACCCCGATGTACTCGGCCTGCTTCGGCGTCAGCTTCGTCAGCTTCACCCCGAGCTTGTCCAGGTGCAGCCGCGCGACCTTCTCGTCGAGCACCTTGGGGAGGACGTAGACGCGGTTCTCGTAGCTGCCCGAGTTCTGGTGCAGCTCGATCTGCGCCATCGTCTGGTTGGTGAAGCTGGCGCTCATCACGAAGCTCGGGTGGCCGGTGGCGCAGCCGAGGTTGAGCAGCCGGCCCTCGGCGAGGATCATGACGCCGTGGCCGTCCGGGAAGGTCCACATGTCGTACTGCGGCTTGATGTTGGTCCGTTTGATCCCGGGCACCTTCTTGAGGCCGGCCATGTCGATCTCGTTGTCGAAGTGGCCGATGTTTCCGACGATCGCCTTGTCCTTCATCCGCGCCATGTGGTCGGCGGTGATGATGTTGAAGTTGCCCGTCGTGGTGATGAAGACGTCGCCCTCCTCCACCACGTCCTCCAGGGTGGTGACGCGGTAGCCCTCCATGGCGGCCTGCAGGGCGCAGATGGGGTCGATCTCGGTGATGACGACCCGGGCGCCCTGGCCCTTGAGCGCCTGCGCGCAGCCCTTGCCGACGTCGCCGTAGCCGCAGATGACGGCGATCTTGCCGGCGAGCATCACGTCGGTGGCGCGGTTCAGCCCGTCGACGACCGAGTGGCGGCAGCCGTAGAGGTTGTCGAACTTGCTCTTGGTGACGGAGTCGTTGACGTTGATCGCCGGGAAGCGCAGCGTCCCCGCCTGCTCCATCTCGTAGAGCCGGTGCACGCCGGTCGTCGTCTCCTCGCTGACGCCGCGGATGCCCTCGGCGGTGCGCGTCCAGCGGCCGGGCTCCTCGGCGATGGTGCGGCGCAGCGTCTCCAGGATGACGCCCCACTCCTCCGGCTCGCTCTCGGGGTCGAACTCCGGCACCGCGCCGGCCGCCTCGAAGTCGGCGCCCCTGTGCACCAGCAGGGTGGCGTCGCCGCCGTCGTCGAGGAGCAGGTTGGGGCCGGAGCCGTCGGGCCAGAGCAGTGCCTGGTCGGTGCACCACCAGTACTCCTCCAGCGTCTCGCCCTTCCAGGCGAAGACCGGCACGCCGCGCGGCTCTTCCACGGTGCCGTCGCGACCGACGACCACCGCGGCGGCGGCGTGGTCCTGCGTGCTGAAGATGTTGCACGAGACCCAGCGCACGTCCGCGCCCAGCTCGACCAGCGTCTCGATGAGCACCGCCGTCTGCACCGTCATGTGCAGCGAGCCCATGATCCTCGCGCCCGCGAGCGGCGCCTGCCCGGCGTACTCCTCGCGCAGGGCCATGAGCCCGGGCATCTCCTGCTCGGCGAGCATGATCTCCTTGCGGCCGAAGTCCGCCAGCGAGAGATCCTTCACCTTGAACGGCTCGCGCCCCGCCTCGCGCGCGGCGTCGAAGGGGTGGGCGTTGGTGTCGAGTACGGTGCTCACGGGCAACCTCCGGTTGAATGGTCGTCGGTCTTCGGTCGTCGGTCTTCGGTCTTCGGTCGTCGGCCACGAAGTCCCGGACCGACAGCCGACGACCGTTTCGCGCTCGCCGCGAACAGCGCCGGGCCCTTCGCCTCCGGGTCGGCGGGGAGGGGCACGTAGCGGAACTCCCCGAGGCCCGCCGCCGCGGTCCAGCCCTCCAGCTGCTCGGCGGAGAAGCCCTGCCAGACGTGGCCCATCTGCTGCCGGTACTCCTCCCGGTCGTGCGGCGTCATGTCGGCCACCAGGAGCGTGCCGCCGGGCCTCAGTACCCGCGCGACCTCCGCCAGCGCCGCCGAGGGCTCGGGCAGGTAGGGCAGGACGAGGAAGAGGACGGCGGCGTCGAGCTCCTCGTCGGCGATCGGGAGCGCCTCCAGCTCGCCGCGGCGGATCTCGACGTTCCCGGCGCCGCCCAACCGCCTGCGCGCCGCGGCCAGCATCTCCGGCGACTCGTCGACCGCCACTACCCGGCCCACGAACGGCGCGAGGGATTCCGCCACCTGGCCGGTCCCGCTCCCCAGGTCGCCCACGACCCACGTCGGGTCCAGCAGCCCGAGCAGCGCCCGCAGCTCCGCGCGGCCGCCGAAGAGCTCGCCTCGCAGCCGGTCCCACTCGCCGGCCACGGTCGAGAAGAACTCCTGGCTCTTGCTCCGGCGCTCCGCCAGCACGCTCCGCACCCGCTGCGCGTCCTGGTCGGCCGCCGGGAGCGCCGCCACCTGCTCGCGCACCAGCTGCCACAGCCTCGCTCCCGCCGCCCCCTGCCGCTCCGCCCGCATCCGGTAGCGCCGGCTCGTCCCCTCCGCCCGCGACACCAGCCACCCCTCGTCCGAGAGCACCTTCAGCTGCCGGCTCATCGTCGACTGCGGCAGCTGGAAGACCGCGCACAGCTCGGAGACCGTCAGCTCGTGGCCCTCGAGGACCAGGAGAACGCGGCTGCGCACCGGGTCCGCCAGCGCGGCCATGCGCTCGAAGAGCGAGGAAGGGGCGAGGGTATTCATCCGAGTATCCGGATGAAATGTTACATCGGAGAGGGGCTACGTCAACGGGCGAGGCGGCGTGCTTCCTTCGCGGCGTACATGCGGGAGTCGGCTTCGGCGAGGAGGTCGGAGAGACGGGTGGGGTGGTCGGGGTCGTAGCTGATGATGCCGGCGCTGACGGTGAGTTCGTGGGGCAACTCGGCGGCGAGCCGGCGCTCGGCGACGCGCCGCTCGATGCGCCGGAGGAGACCGGCGGTGTGGTGCTCGTCGTGGACGACGGCGAGGACGGCGAACTCGTCGCCGCCTATCCGGGCCGCGAGGTCGGACTCGCGCACGGTGTCGCGCAGCGCGTGGGCGATCTCGCGCAGTGCCTGGTCGCCCGCGGCGTGGCCGAAGCGGTCGTTGATGGGCTTCATCTGGTCGACGTCGAGGAAGAGCAGGGCGAAGCGGCTGCGCATGCGGCGGGCGATCCGGGAGCGTTCGCCGGCGAGGGTGAGGAAGCCGCGGCGGTTGTAGAGGCCGGTGAGCTCGTCGCGCAGCGAGAGGGCGCGCAGCTCGGCGGCGTAGCGCGCGAGCGTCTCCTCCGTCTGCTTGCGCTGGGTGACGTCGCGGGCGGTGACGACGAAGCCGGCGATGTCGGGGTCGTGGAGGGCGTTGGTGCTGGTGGCTTCGATGACGCGCCACTCGCCGTTGCGGTGGCGCATCCGGTACTCGGTCGTGTTGACGGCGCCCGGGTGGTGGAGGATCTCGGCGAGGCTGCGCCGGGCGAGGTCGCGGTCGTCGGGGTGGACGAGGTCGAGCAGGTGGGTCCCGGTGGTCTCCGTGGGCAGGAGCCCGAGCACGCGCTGGACGGAGCGGCTGTCGTAGCGCACGATGCCGCCCGCGTCCACGATGCGGATGAGATCGGAGGCGTTCTCGACGAGCCAGCGGAAGCGCGCCTCGCGCGCGCGGAGCGCGGCGAGATCTTCGACCCCATCGGGCTCGAATTCGAGCAGTGAGTCGGCGTGCGGCATGGGAGTGGGGACGTGCGAGTGGGATGGGACCCAAGATAAGCGACGGAGGCCGCGCGCGATAGAGACCTTCCCGCGCTACTTCCCGACGAGTCGCCGCATCAGCCGGTCGAATCCGAGCTGCGAGGGGTTCCGGCCGAGCACGCCGCGCACGGTGCGCCGGATCGCCGCGCCGGAGCGGGTGGGGCTCGCGACGATCAGCGGCACGCGGCTGTCCTGCCACGAGGGGCTGCCGTGGTCGGAGTGCTCCGGCGGGCCGAAGTGGAAGCGCTGCTCGATGGGCCGGTCGGTACCCGCCTTCGCCAGGAGGACGACGGCGGCTCTCGGGTGGGTGCGCACGAACCACCTCGCTTGCGGGGCCCGGCGGCACCCGCAGCGTGCGGGCGCCCTCGCGCGGCGCCGACGCAAGACGGGTGACAGCGCGACCTCCGGCGCTCCGTTCTTCCGCCGTCCCGGGCAGGGGCTACCGCCCTCGCTCCCCGCCGGGTCCGGGATCCCGGATCCCGGATTCCGAAGCGGCCAGCCCCTCCAGCGCGTGAAGCGACCACTCCTCCAGGCGCTCGCGCAGCTCGGGCTCCGCGAGCTCCGCGAGGGTGCGCCAGCTCCCTTCGAGCTGCTCCTCCTCGCGCACCGTCACCTCCACCTGCGCGGGGACGTCGACCGTCGCCAGCAGCCCGAGGTGCACCCGCTGGACGGGGCCGGTGTCGTCGTTGATGAGGCCGAGGACGCGGGCGCGCGGCGGCGGCGCCTCCCGGCCCGAGCGCTCGCGGAAGCGCAGCTCCTCCGCCAGCTCGCGCGCCGCCTCCTCCGCCACCACGTCGAGCACCTCCTGGCACCCGAAGCCCCGGTTCATGTGGCCGCCCACGCCGACGGAGACACGGCCGTGCAGCCGCCGCTCACCGCCGCCCGTCAGGCGCGTGTAGGTGAAGACCTCCGGGTCTCCCGCCGGCCCCGTGCGTCGCACCACCACGTAGGGGATCGGCTGGAGCAGGGATTCGTCCTCCTCCACGTCGCCGCGCCGCGCGCCGTAGGGAGACTCGCACAGCCCGCCCAGGATCGCCTCCGCGCGCGGGTCCGAGAGGGGGAGAAAGCCGTGGAAGGCCAGCGATTCGCCGTCGAAGACGCGCTGGCGCGGCGCCACGACGATCACTTCGTCCATCTTGCTCACGAGGGGGCTCCGATCGCGGGTGGAAGATCAGGTGGGACCAAACAAAACGCCCCGCTCCGGTGGACCGGCGCGGGGTCGAGTCGTCGTCATGGCGGGGAGGGTTTTTGAAGCCCGATTGGATCAATCGTTGGGCGACTTCCCCGCGGCTTCCGCCTTCCCGTTCCCGGGCGTGGCGTGGCTCGCGAGAGGAGCCTCCCGGCTTCTGCACTGTCGGGTCAAAAATGAATCTCCCCGTCATGCCGACGGCGCTAAACCTAGCCGATCCGGCGCGTTCAGTCAAGAGAAGCGCGGCGGTGGGGGAGTGGCCGCTCGCGGGATTCCCGACGCGCTTGGCGCTCCGGTCGGGCCGATTTACATTTCCCCTCCACCGGGTCGCGCGACCCCGATTTCCACGCAGCAGGCTCATGGCGCAGGTACGGACCGACGCTTCCCCGCCGCAACGGTGGCGCATTCCCGCCGCCCTGCCCGCTCCCCCGGGCGCGGGCGAGGCGCACGTCTGGCGCGCCTCGCTGCGACCGCCGGCCGCGGAGCTCGCGCGCCTGGAGGAGTTGCTCTCCGAAGACGAGCGGGCCCGGGCGGAGCGCTTCCGCTTCGCCGACCAGCGCGGCGGCTTCGTCGTCGCCCGCGGCGTGCTGCGGACGCTGCTCGGCGCGTATCTCCGGCGCGACCCGCGCGAGATCGCGCTGGAGACGGGCCCCTACGGCAAGCCGTACCTGGCGCGCGGGGCTGGTGACCCGGAGATGCGCTTCAACCTCTCGCACGCGGCCGACCTCGCCCTCTTCGCCTTCGCCCCGGAGCGCGAGGTGGGCGTGGACGTCGAGAGGACCGGCCGCGCCGCGCGCGCTGCGGAGATCGCGAAGCGTTACTTCGCCCCCGACGAGGCCGCCTTCCTCGCCGCCCTTCCACCGGTCGCGCGCGCGGCCTCCTTCGTCCGTCTCTGGGCGTGCAAGGAGGCGTACGCCAAGGCGACGGGGCTCGGGATCGCGGGGTGCGACCTCTCCAGCTTCCACGTCGTGCTCGACGGTGCCGCGGGGCCCGCCTTCCAGGGTCTGCCCGGCTGGACGCTCCACGAGCTTCCCGCCGGCGAGGCGTACGTGGCGGCGCTGGCCGTCGAGGGCCCGCGCGTCCGGCTGCGCCTCTTCGAGTGGGGAGACGGAGCCCCCGGAGCGTCGTCCGAGGGGTCTTCGTTGCGTCCGCGCCGCGCGTAGCGGAGATTGCGCGAGTATCCGCGGGGCCGGAGCCCCGCCCCCGTCCCGACCGCAACCGGCCCGCAACGATGTCCGGACGCTTCGACTCGATCTACTCGCACGGCTTCGCCCGCGCCGCGGTCTGCATCCCCTTCGTGCGCGTGGCCGACCCCGCCTACAACGCGGCGCGCACGCTGGCGCTGGCTCGCCAGGCCTCCGGGCTGAACGCCACCGTGGCCCTCTTCCCCGAGCTGGGGATCAGCGCCTACTCGTGCGAGGACCTCTTCCAGCAGGACGCCCTGCTCGACGCCGTCCTCGCCGCGCTCGCCGGGCTGGTGGACGCGAGCCGCGAGCTGACGCCCGTCCTCCTCGTCGGGGCACCGCTCCGCTTCGAGGGGAAGCTCTTCAACTGCGCCGTCGCGCTCTACCGCGGCCGCATCCTGGGGGTCGCGCCCAAGACGTACCTCCCCAACTACCGGGAGTTCTACGAGAAGCGGCAGTTCACCTCCGGGCGCGACGCCGGCTTCGACGAGGTGGCGCTCCTCGGCCAGCGGGTGCCCTTCGGCAACGACCTGGTCTACGAGGCGGAGAACGTACTCGGCCTCGCCATCCACACGGAGATCTGCGAGGACGTGTGGGTGCCGATCCCGCCCAGCAGCTACGCCGCGCTCGCGGGCGCCACGGTGCTCGCCAACCTCTCCGCGAGCAACATCACGGTGGGCAAGGCCGAGTACCGCCGCGACCTCTGCGCGGCGCAGTCGGGGAAGTGCATCGCCGCCTACCTCTACTCCGCCGCCGGCCCCGGTGAGTCCACGACCGACCTGGCGTGGGACGGGCACGCGCTCATCTTCGAGAACGACGATCTCCTCGCCGAGAGCGAGCGCTTCGCCCCGCGCGAGCAGGTGATCGCCGCGGACGTGGACCTGGAGCGGCTGCGCCAGGACCGCATGCGGCAGACGAGCTTCAACGACTCCGCGGGCGACCACGCGGAGCGGGTGCGCGCCATCCGGCGGGTTCCCTTCCGCTTCGAGGTGCCGGAAGGCGAGACCGCGCTCCTGCGCGCGGTGCCGCGCTTCCCCTTCGTCCCCAGCGACCCCGCGGTGCTCGACCTGCGGTGCTTCGAGGCCTACAACATCCAGGTCCACGGGCTGATGAAGCGGCTGCAGGCCACGGGCATCGAGAAGGTGGTGATCGGCGTCTCGGGCGGGCTGGACTCCACGCAGGCGCTCATCGTCGCGGCGAAGACGATGGACCGCCTGGGCCTGCCGCGCTCGAACGTCCTCGGCTACTCGATGCCCGGCTTCGCCACCAGCAGCGGGACCCGGTCGAACGCGCTGGCGCTGATGGGGGCGCTGGGGGTCGAGGCGCACGAGATCGACATCCGACCCTCGGCCACGCAGATGCTCAGGGACCTGGGCCACCCTTTCGCCGGGGGCGAGCCGGTCTACGACGTGACCTTCGAGAACGTGCAGGCGGGCGAGCGCACCAGCCACCTCTTCCGCCTCGCCAACCTCCACGGCGCTCTCGTCCTGGGGACGGGCGACCTGAGCGAGATCGCGCTGGGGTGGTCCACGTACGGCGTGGGCGACCAGATGTCGCACTACAACGTGAACGCCTCCGTGCCCAAGACGCTCATCCAGCAGCTCATCCGCTGGGTGGCGGAGACGGGGCAGTTCAGCGCGGAGACGAGCACGCTGCTGCGGGCGATCCTGGCCACCGAGATCTCGCCCGAGCTGGTGCCGGGCGGGGAGGGGGAGGGGGAGCAGCCGGCGCAGAGCACCGAGGCGCAGATCGGGCCCTACGAGCTGCAGGACTTCAACCTCTACTACGTCAGCCGCTTCGGCTTCCGCCCCAGCAAGGTGGCGTTCCTGGCGCGGCACGCCTGGGGCGACCGCGTGCGCGGCGCGTGGCCGCCGCTCTTCCCCGAGGAGAACCGCCACGAGTACGACCTCGCGGCCATCAAGAAGTGGCTCGGCGTCTTCCTCTGGCGCTTCTTCAAGATCAGCCAGTTCAAGCGCTCCGCGATGCCGAACGGTCCCAAGGTGGGCTCCGGCGGCTCGCTCTCTCCGCGCGGCGACTGGCGCGCTCCCAGCGACGCCGAGGCGGTGGTGTGGATGGAGGAGCTGGAGGAGAACGTGCCGGAGAGCTAGTAGCCGGCGGCCGGCGGCGCGCCCCTGGCCGCTGAGACAACCCGGTCGGGGCAGAATGTCCCGCGTTGAGGCAGGATGTCCCATCCGCCCGGCACCCGGAGAATCCGGACGTGAGCGTAACACATGGCGGAGCAACGACTTGTGACATGCCCGCGGCCGGGTGGCCCGCGGGCATGTTTCGCGCATTATCCCTCGCCAGCCGCCCGCCAGGCGGTCCGAGAATGCCGACTCGACCCCCGTGGATCGGAGGAGTCACGGGCACGGCTGAGGACCCTGGCCGGGCGGCCTCTTTTTCTCCCTACCCCCGCCGCGCTCCCGCGGTGAAGAATCCGGCTGCCCGGCCGATACTTCAGCAGTTGCAGCACCCGCTGGAAAGAGTCCACACCACCCTCCCCCGGAGCGCTCCGCCATGATGCGTTGGTTCGACGATCTCAGGATCTCGCGCAAACTCCTCCTCGGCAGCGGGATCGTCATCGCCCTCAACGCGCTCGCGGGCGTCTTCGCGCTCCAGCAGCTCAGGCGCGGCAACGAGACCTCCACCGAGATCGCCCGGGTATGGCTGCCGAAGGTGAAGCGGATGGAGAAGCTGGGCGGACTGGTGCTGAGCCTGCGGGTGAAGGAGTACCGCCACATCCTGGCGAGCCAGCCGGAGCAGAAGCGGCACATCGAGTTCCAGATCGACTCGCTCACGCAGATGCTGCATCACGCGGAGGCGGAGTACGAGCCGATGATGCGGACCGCGCAGGAGCGGGCGAGCTTCGACGATTACCTGCAGCGCTGGAAGGCGTACGAGGGCGTTCGCGCGGGCGTGCTCGCCGTCTCGCGCCAGAACGACGCCGTCGGCGCGATGGCGCTGCTCACGGGCCGGTCCAACGACGCGTTCATCGCCATCCAGAAGGATCTCGACGCGCTCGCGGCCTTCGACGAGCAGGGCGCCTACGCGGCGAACGCGCGCGCCAACGCCGTGCACGCCGTCACGCGCGAGGTGCTCATCGCCATCATCCTGGCGAGCCTCCTCCTCGGCTTCGGCATCGCCGTGCTCACCGCCCGCCGGATCCGCCGCTCGCTGACCACGGTGGCGGAGCGCGCCGAGGAGCTTCGCAACGCCTGCATCGGCCCGCTCGGCCGCGCCACGCAGGGCCTGGCGAGCGGCGACCTCTCGGTGCCGGTGCAGGCCGCCGTCCAGCCGCTGGCGATCGACTCGGCCGACGAGGTGGGCGACCTCGCGCGAACCGTCAACGGCGCCATCCGGCAGACCCGGGAGACGGTGACCTCGTTCGAGGCGGCGCGCGGCGCGCTCCGCGCCGCCACCGAGGAGATGAGCGGGCTCATCGCCGCCGCGCAGCAGGGGCGGCTCTCCCGGCGCGGCAACGCGGAGCGCTTCCAGGGCGCCTTCCGCGAGCTGATCGAGGGCATGAACCAGATGCTCGACGCCACCACGCGACCGATCGAGGAGAGCAGCGCGGTCATCGCGAGGCTGGCCGCGGGAGACTTCACGACGAAGGTGGAGGGGAGTTACGCGGGAGATCACGCGGTGCTGAAGGAGAACCTCAACCAGACGATCGAGAGCCTGCGCGCCATGCTGGCGCGCATCCGCGAGACCTCGGGCACGGTGGCGAGCAGCTCCTCGCAGATCCGCATGGTCTCGCAGGGCCTCGCCGGCGCCGCCGAGGAGACTTCCCGCCAGGTGCAGTCGGTCTCGGCGGCGAGCGAGCAGGCCGGCGTCAACGTCCAGACCGTCGCCGTGGCCACGGAGGAGATGTCGGGCAGCATCCGGGAGATCAGCCGCCAGCTGCAGGAGGCGCTCGCGGTGGCGCGCTCGGCGAGCACGCAGGCGGAGGCGACGGTGCGCCTCATGGACGAGCTGGGGGTGAGCGGCGAGGAGATCGGGGAGGTGGTGAAGCTGATCACCTCGATCGCGCAGCAGACGAACCTGCTGGCGCTCAACGCCACCATCGAGGCGGCGCGCGCGGGGGAGGCGGGCAAGGGCTTCGCGGTGGTCGCCCAGGAGGTC
>DASSTO010000126.1:0-4021 GCA_035707865.1 Longimicrobiaceae bacterium
AGCAGCATCATCCAGGAGGCGGCGGGGGAGGAGGCGGAGATCATCTTCGGGGCGGTGCACGACAGCGCCCTGGAGGAGGAGATCCGCGTGACCGTCATCGCCACCGGCTTCGACAAGAGCGACTTCCTCCACGAGCGGGGCGACAACATCTTACGGCCCGACTTCAGCTCCCGGCGCCATGCTGCCGATACTCGTAGCCAGCCGGCTGCGCGACCCGCCACGGCGGGCGGCCCGCACGGGTCGGGTCCGGCGGCGGGTGCCACTCCGCTCAACCGCCCGGCCGAGGTCCGGCCGATCGAGCGGAAGCTCCCGAGCGATCTCGAGATCCCGACCTTCATTCGCCGTCAGATGGACTGACGTTCTCCGCTCACGACAGAAAACTCCTTCCGATGCGCAACTCACAGCGATTGCTCGCGCTGGGGGTCTTCGCCTCCTTCGGCCTCGTCCTGGTGGGCGGTCTGATCACGGCGAACCCGGCGAAACAGCCAGAGCCAGCTCCGCTCGGCCTCCTTCCCGCGGCTCACGCGCAGCCCGTGGAGGTCGCCGTCATCGACACCCTGCACGCGGGTGAGAGCATCTCCGAGCTGCTCGCCCGGGCGCAGCTCGCCGATTCCGACGCCGCCGCGCTCCTGGAGCAGCTCCGGCAGTACCAGAACCCGCGCTATCTGCAGCGCGGGACGGTGGTCTCCTACCGGAAGTCGACGTCGGACGGAACGGTGCGGGGGATGGAGGTCCGCCTCGACGCCGACCGCACCCTCGAAGTCCACCGCGATGGCGACGGCTGGAGCGGGGGGGTCGAGCAGGTCCCGGTGCACACCGACACGGTGGTGCTCGATGGCTCGATCAGCTCGTCGCTCTACGCCTCACTCGTCGGCGACGACAGCGACGAGCCGGACGTCCCGACGTCGGAGCGCCAGCAGATCGTCGACCTCCTCGCCGACCGCGTCTTCGCCTGGCAGATCGACTTCGCTCGTGACCTGCAGCCCGGCGACCGCTACCGGATCCTGTACGAGCGCACCGTCCGCCCGGACGGCAGCGCGCGCAGCGGCAAGGTCCTCAGCGCGGAGTTCAACGTGAACCACCGTGACTACGAGGCCTACTACTTCCACTCGCCGGACGGGACGGAGAACTACTACCAGGCGGACGGCGGCTCGCTCAAGCGCGCCTTCCTCCGTGCTCCGCTGCAGTTCCGCCGCATCTCGTCGGTCTTCTCGAACAGCCGCTACCATCCGCTGCTGAAGTACAACCGACCGCATTACGGCATCGACTACGCGGCGGCGTCGGGCACGCCGGTGCACGCGACGGCCGACGCGGTGGTGGCCAGCGCGGGCTGGTCGCACGGCTACGGCAACCTCATCATCCTGCGCCACAAGCACGGCTACAGCACGCGCTACGGCCACCTGCGCGCCTTCGCGAAGGGCATCCACAGGGGCGTGCGCGTCAAGCAGGGCCAGGTGATCGGGTACGTGGGGATGACGGGCCTGGCTACGGGGCCGCACCTCCACTACGAGTTCCGCATCGACGGTAAGCCGGTGGACCCGAAGGGCGTGAAGTTCATCACCGGCGACCCGCTCCCGAAGAAGTACCTCGCGGAGTTCCGGAAGGTGGTGCACGAGCAGAAGCTGGCGATGGACAGCGACAGCCGGCCCGTCCTTCTCGCGAGCGCCTCGCACCAGCAGGCCACGGGGAATGATTGAAGCACCGACCAGGCGCGTGACGCTCTTCCCGGCGATCGACCTGCGCCGGGGCCGCTGCGTGCGCCTCGAGCAGGGCTCGGCGGAGCGGGAGACGGAGTATGGCACCGACCCCTTCCGGGTCGCGGAGGAGTTCGCCCGCCAGGGCGCGGAGTGGGTGCACGTCGTCGACCTGGACGCCGCCTTCGGCGAGGGCTCCAACCGCCCGCTGATCCGTGATCTCGCCGAGTCGATCCCGCTGAAGGTGCAGACCGGCGGCGGGCTGCGCACCGAGGCGGACCTGGAGGAGGTGCTCGCCGGGCCCATCCGCCGGGCAGTCATCGGTACCGCCGCCGTCGAGAACCCGGAGCTGGTGGCTCTGGCCGTGCGGCGGTGGGGCGCGGATCGCATCGCGGTGGGCCTCGACGCGCGCGGCCGCAAGCCCGCGGTGCGCGGCTGGCGGGAGGAGAGCGGCGCCGACCTCTTCGATCTCGCCGCCTCGCTCACCGCCCGCGGCCTGCGCACCCTCATCTACACCGACATCGACCGCGACGGGATGCTCGCCGGTCCCAACCTCGACACCGCCGCGGAGCTGGCGGAGCGGAGCGGGGCGGAGGTGGTGATCTCGGGCGGCGTGAGCGGGCCGGCCGACCTCGCTGCGATCGCCGACGCCGCGCGAGATCACCCGGGGCTCGTCGGCGTCATCGTCGGCAAGGCGCTCTACGAGGGGCGCGTCGAGGTGAGTGGCGCCGTGGAGCTACTGAGCCGCTGAGGCCGTCGTCGCGGCGCCGAACGGCGCGAACGCTGCGGTGTAAACGCCCGCGGGGAGATCGGTCCCCGCGGGCGTTCGCGCGTGTGCCCCACCGTACGGGCCGTTCCCTGTAACCCATACCCTGTCACCTCTCCGTATGGCGCGTCTATTCAGGAAGAAGGACGAGGAGCGGAAGTCCCTCTGGGAGCGCATCAGGGACGTCGCGCTCACCGACGTCACCGTCCTCGCGAAGGGCGGCGTCGACGAGGGCTCGATCGAGAGGCTGGAGGAGCTGCTGATCGCGGCCGATTTCGGCGTGCCGGCGACGCTGCGCCTCACCGGCGCGGTCGAGTCGCTCGCCTCGCGCGGCATCGCTCGCTCGCAGGCCGACTTCCTCCAGGCGGTGGAGGAGGAGATCACCGCCATCCTCTCGGCCGGGCGATCCGACACCGCGCTGCGCTTCAACTTCGAGGGCGGCCCCACCGTGATCGTGGTGGCGGGCGTGAACGGGGTGGGGAAGACGACGTCGATCGGCAAGCTCGCCTACCGGCTGCAGCGCTCAGGGCGGAAGGTGCTCATCGCCGCGGGCGACACCTTCCGCGCGGGGGCGATCGAGCAGCTGAAGCGCTGGTCCGAGCGCGTGGGGTGCGACTTCGTGGGGAGCGAGCCGGGCCGCGACCCGGCGGCGGTCGCCTTCGACGCGCTGGAGACGGCGCAGCGCCTCGGCTCCGACGTCGTGATCATCGACACCGCCGGCCGGCTGCACACGCAGACGGGGCTGATGCAGGAGCTGGAGAAGGTGCAGCGCGTCATCGCCCGCAAGCTCCCCGGCGCGCCGCACGAGAAGCTCCTGGTGCTCGACTCCACCGTCGGCCAGAACGCCATGGCGCAGGTGCGCGCCTTCGGTGAGACGATCGACCTCACCGGCCTCATCCTCACGAAGATGGACAGCACGGCCAAGGGCGGCATCGTCGTCGCCCTCAAGCAGGAGTTCGACCTGCCGGTGAAGTTCATCGGCGTCGGCGAGGGCATCGACGACCTCCTGCCATTCGACGTGCAGGACTTCGCGGAGGAAGTACTCACTTCGTGAGGTGCTGAGTGCTGGGTGCCAGGTGCTGAGTCGTTCGCACCCAGTACCCGGCACTCAGCACTGTGCACTATGCCTTATTCCGAGCTCGACAGACTCGTCCAGTTCCTCCGGGGCGTGGGGCCGCGGCGCGCGGAGGTGCTCCGCAAACTGGGGCTCATCACCGCGCGGGACGTGCTCTACCACGTCCCGCGGCGCTACGAGGACGCGTCGACGCTCCAGGCCATCAACACGCTGGAGCCGGGGATGGAGGCCAACGTGGTGGGTCGGGTGGTCTCCAAGGGGGTGCTGCCCACGCGCAAGGGGCTGCGCATCTTCCAGGCGATGGTGAAGGACCGCTCGGGCTACATCGAGGCCTCGTGGCCGGGCCAGCCCTTCCTCGACCGCGTCCTGCGCAAGGGCGACCTCCTCCTGCTGCGCGGCACGGTGCGCTTCTTCCACGGCCGGCAGCTCCAGCCGCGCGAGTACGAGATCCTGGCGCGCCAGGGCGAGAGCGTCTCGGGCGAGATC
>DASSTO010000127.1:0-10193 GCA_035707865.1 Longimicrobiaceae bacterium
TCTCGGAGTCCGGCCCGCGACCGTCTTGCACCCCCCGGCCGCTGCCGCCGCCGGGAGACGGACCCTCTTCACCAGGAGGCGACATGAGGATCGGCATCATCGGCGCGGGACAGATCGGCGCCACGCTCACGCGTCGCTTTACCGCGCTCGGTCACGAGGTCTCGGTGGCGAACTCGCGGGGGCCCGGGACGCTCGCCGGGCTCGCCCGGGAAACCGGTGCGAGGGCCGTGACGGCACGCGAGGCGGCCCGCGGCGGGGAGGTGGTCGTCGTGACGATCCCCGAGGCGCGGGTCCCTGACCTCCCGGCGGACCTCTTCGAGGGCGTCGGGGACGACGTGGTGGTGGTGGACACGGGGAACTACTATCCGCGCCAGCGCGACGGCCGGATCGAGGAGATCGAGGCGGGGACGACGGAGAGCCGCTGGGTGGCGACGCGGCTGGGGCGCCCCGTCGTGAAGGCGTTCAACAACATCCGTGCACGGAGCCTGATGGAGGAGGGGCGGCCCGCGGGTGCTCCCGGCCGGATCGCCCTCCCCGTGGCCGGGGACCGGCTGCGGGACAGGGAGATCGTGCTCCGGCTGGTCGAGGAACTGGGGTTCGACGGCGTGGACGCGGGCAGCCTGGACGAGTCGTGGCGCCAGCAACCCGGGACTCCGGTCTACGTCGCCGACCTCGACGCCGAGGGGGTGCGCCGCGCGCTGGCCGAGGCCAGCCCGGAGCGCAAACCGGAGTTCCGCGCCACCGACCGGAGCCCCGGCACCTTCTTCGATCCCGCCTGACGGCGGGACTCCGCGTGAGGAGGGGCCCGCGTCGTCCGGACGACGCGGGCCCCTCCCCGTTCGCGTGGCTCTCTTCGCCCGTCTCACGGTCCTTCCGGGACCGGTCCCGGAACCTCTCGGAAGCGAAGGCCCTCCCCCGTTCCCGCCTCCGTCGTCACAGCCCCTCCCGCTGCCGCTCCAGGTACCTGCGCATGCCGCCCTCGGTGGTGAGCGAGATCGCCTTCCCGTACGCCTCCCGCGCCTCGCCGGTTCGCCCCGCTCGCGCCAGCAGGTGTGCGCGTGTCGCCCACGCCGGCTGGAAGCGCCGGACGGCGGGGTCCGGGATGCCGTCCAGTGCGGCCAGCCCCGCGTCCGGCCCTTCGACCCGCCCGATCGTCGCGGCGAGGGCGGTCCGCGCGCCGAGGGTGGGAGAGATCGACACCAGCGCGGTGTAGAGCGTCCGCAGTGCCGCCCAGTCGGTGGACCCCGAGACCACCCGCGCGCAGTGCGCCGATTGGATCGCCGCCTCGAGCTGGAACCGTCCGATGCGGCCGAGCCCGCTCGCCCGGAGGAGGTACCGCTCGCCCTGCTCGATCAGCGCGCGGTCCCAGAGCGTGGTGTCCTGCTCCTCGAGCGGAACGAACTCGTCCGCCGGGCCGCGGGCGGGTGCCCGCGCCAGCGACAGCGAGAGGAGCGCGCCGAGGCCGAACGCCTCGGGCTGGTCGCCGAGCAGCTCCGCGAGGGTGGTGGCGAGGTAGTGCGCCTCGGCCGTGAGCGAGTCGCGGGTCACGGGCCCGGAGGCGACCAGCCAGTCGATCGCGTACGCGCCGTAGACCGCCTCGAGCACCGCGCCGAGCCGCGCCGGCATGTGGGCGCGATCGGGCACGGCGAAGGGAATGTGAGCGTCCCGGATACGGCGCTTCGCGCGCACGAGCCGCTGCGCCATCGTCGGCGCCGGAACGGCGAAGACGCGGGCGATCTCCCGTGCCTCGAAGCCCAGTACGGTCTGCAGCATGAGGGGCGTGCGGACCGCGGCGTCGACGGCCGGGTGCGCGCAGACGAAGAGCAGTGCCAGGCGCTGGTCGGGAATGGCGTCCGGCTCCGCCTCGACGGCGGGCGCGCGCGAGCCGATCGCCTCGTCGAGACGACTCGACGTTCGAGACGCCGCGGACTTGAAGACGTCCCGCTGCCGGTTGCGCGCCGCGGTCAGCAGCCACGCCTCCGGATTCTCGGGCGTGCCGGACTCCGGCCAGCTGCGCAGTGCCTGCGCGAACGCGTCTCCGAGGCAGTCCTCCGCGAGCTCGATGTCGCCGGTGCTCGCGGAGAGGATGGCGAGGAGGCGGCCGTACGAGGCGCGCGCCACCTGCTCGGCGCGCGCCCACGCGGCTGGACGGCCTCCGCCCGTGCTCTCCCGGCCGGACCGGCCCTCGCGCGGAGTCACGCGCGGGTCCACGCCCCGTCGGTGAACCGGACTGCCGTCGGGCGGATCTCGACGGTGCCCCACTGCGCCGCCGGGCACTTCTCGGCCCAGGCGAGCGCCGCGTCCAGGTCGGGTACGTCGAGAACGAAGGTGCCGCCGAGCTGCTCCTTCGTATCGGCGTACGGGCCGTCCTGCACCTGGAGGGTTCCGTTCCTGAGGCTCACCGTCGTCGAGCTCGCGGACGGCTGGAGCACCTCGGCCGATACGAGCACGCCCGCGTCGTCGAGCGCCTCGGCGTACGCCCTGAAGGCGGCCATCCCGGCCTCGATCGCTTCCTGGCCGATCTCCTCGGCGGTCGCCTCGGCGTAGTGGAGAAGGAGAGTGTACCGCATGGCGCATCCTTTCGTGGAGGGTTGTCGATGAGCTTCGACGGAATGACGAGCGAGCCGGCGCCCGATCGACAGCGGCCCCGGCCGCGCGAACCCGGGACCCGACCCTCCGACGGGCCAGAGGAACATGCGTGTTGGAAATACCTGGTGCCGAACGCGGCCCTGGACGCTATCTTCGTGGGCGACCGTGGGCGGCGGTCCGCCGCGTCGCCGGGCGGAGGAGCCGCCGATGCCTTTCCCTCAACTCGTGGAGGTCAGATGTACCGTTCCTGTGCTGTGCTGCTGACCGCACTGGCCGTTCTCGCCGCGCCCGCCCAGGCGCAGTTCGGTGGCCGGCTGAAGCGCCTGAAGGACCGCGCCAAGGACCGCGTGGAGAAGACCATCGGAGTGCAGGCCGAGGACGCGGCACCGCAGGCAGCCGCCGAGAGCGCCGCGTCCTCGGCCGACGACGTCGCGGCGAGCACGGAGTCCTCGGCGGCGCCCGGGAAGGGCGCCTGGCTCAACTACGACTTCGTTCCCGGAGATCACGTGCTCTTCGCGGACGACTTCACCGGCGACAACGTGGGTGACTTTCCGCGACACCTGGAGTTCGTGGAGGGCAACATGGAGGTCGCGGAGTACCAGGGCCAGAGGTGGCTCCACACCACCGGATACGGCGGCCAGTTCGACGTGGTCCTCCCCGCGACGCTGCCGGAGCGCTTCACGATCGAGTTCGATCTCATCCAGAGCGACGGTAGCTGGCCGCAGCAGTTCCACATCGTCATGCCGGACGGATTCAAGCCCACGTACGACGACTTCATCTGCGCCCCCGACCGGGGTGGCCTGACGGGACCGCACGCCGCCGTCGGCGAGATGCCCGGTGCGGACAACCGCCAGGTCCGCGTGAGCTGCCGGGTCATGATGGACGGCAGCTACGCGAAGATGTACGTCAACGAGAAGCGCGTGGCGAACGTTCCCAACGCGAAGCTCGGCCGCTCCAACCGCATCCGCTTCTCGTTGTACGCCAGCGAGCGGGATCCGGTGATGCTGGGCAACCTGCGCATCGCGGCGGGCGGGAAGGACCTCTACGACGCGCTCTCGGAGAAGGGACGGGTCGCGACGCAGGGGATCTATTTCGATTCGGGCAGCGACCGGATCCGCCCCGAGAGCACCCCCACGCTGAAGCAGATCACCGCGATGCTCACGGCGCACCCCGACCTGCGGCTCACGATCGAGGGCCACACGGACAACGTCGGCTCCGCCGCGGCCAATCAGGCGCTTTCCGAGAGGCGCGCCGCCGCGGTGGCGGCCTATCTCGCGGGGCAGGGGATCTCCGCCGACCGGCTGGAATCGAAGGGCTTCGGCGCGAGCAAGCCCGCGGCGTCGAACGACACGCCCGAAGGTCGGCAGCAGAACCGCCGCGTCGAGCTGGTGAAGCGGTAGAAGCGCGCGCGACTCGCGGAGCGTCGGGCTCTGCTCGCCCGACGCTCCGGGGTCCGCTACGCGGAGCGACCGTCCCCCGCCGTCACGCTCGCGCCTCCCTCTCCAGGAGCATCCGCTTCCGTTCGATCCCCCAGCGATATCCCGACAGGCGACCGTCGCTGCCGAGCGCACGGTGACAGGGGACGACCACCGCAATCGGATTCGCGCCGCACGCCCCGGCCACCGCGCGAACCGAGCGCGGCCTTCCGATCCGGCGCGCGATCTCGGAGTAGCTGACCGTCTCGCCGGCGGGGATCTCCCGGAGCGCGCTCCAGACGCTCCTCTGGAATTCCGTGCCGCGCAGGTCGAGCGGAACGTCGACCCTTCCCGCCGGCGATTCCACGAGGGCGGTCACCTCGGCCGCGAGCGCGCTCTGCCCCACGTCATCCTGGCGCAGGGTCGCACGCGGGAAGCGCTCGCGAAGCCCGCGCTCGAGTGCGTCGTCCCGGTCGCCGAGCAGAACGGCGCTGAGGCCCCGCGCGCTCCGCGCCACCAGGACGCGGCCCAGCGAGGAGTCGGCGATGGTGAAGCGGATGGTGTCGGGGGCGTGAGTCCGCGCGTGATCGGTCATGGTCGTATTCTCCCGGGTGGATGCCTCCTCCTGCGCCCAAGCTAGGGCCGCCCGCCCGCCCGCGCTCGCCACTTCCGGACAGCCGAGCACGCCGGGGCGGGGAGGCACAGGGACGTCCGGAAGTGGCGAGCGGCGGGTTCCGGTCGGCGCTACATTGGGCCCATGACACACGATCCCGCCGCGCTGTACAACGCCTACGCCTCGCGCGATCCGCGCTTCGACGGCGTCTTCTTCGTCGGTGTCACCTCGACCGGCATCTACTGTCGTCCGGTGTGCACGGCGAGGACGCCGAAGGAGGAGAACTGCCGCTTCTTCCCGAGCGCGGCCGCGGCGGAGCGTGCCGATTTCCGCCCGTGTCTGCGCTGCCGGCCGGAGCTCGCGCCGGGTCTCGCGCCCGTGGACGGGGCGCGTCGCGTCGCCAGCCGCATCGCGTGTCGCATCGGCGAGGGCATGCTCGACGACGGCGCGAGGCTGGAGCAGATCGCGGCCGAGTTCCACATGAGCCCGCGGCAGCTCCGCCGCGTCGTGCGGCGGGAGCTCGGCGTCTCGCCGATGGAGCTCGTGCTGACGCGCAGGTTGCTCCTCGCGAAGCAGCTGCTGACCGAGACGGCGCTTCCCGTCATCGAGATCGCCTACTCCAGTGGCTTCTCGAGCCTGCGCCGCTTCAACGACGCCTTCCGCGGCCGTTACGGGATGCCGCCCACGCGACTACGGAAGAAGGCCGCCACGGCGGGGGACCCGGGCGATTCCGAGACCCTCACGCTGCAGATGAGCTACCGACCGCCGTTCGACTGGCCGGGGCTGCTGGACTTCCTGGACGAGCGCGCCCTCGGGGGCGTGGAATCGGTGGCGGAGGGCGCCTACTCGCGCACCGTGAAACTGGGAGGGCAAACGGGATGGATCCGGCTCGGCCGTGTGCCCGGGAAGAGCGCGCTCCGGGTGGAGCTCTCGCATTCCCTGGCTCCGGTACTGCCCGCGCTGCTGGGGCGGCTGAAGCACCTCTTCGACCTGAGCGCGCGGCCGGACCTCATCGCCGAGCACCTCGGGCGCGACGAGCGGCTGGAGGCCGCGGTGCGCCGGAACCCGGGCCTTCGGGTGCCCGGTGCCTTCGACGGCTTCGAGCTGGCGGTGCGCGCCGTTCTCGGGCAGCAGGTCACGGTGAAGGGGGCGACGACACTCGCGGGGCGCTTCGTGCAGGCCTTCGGGGAGCCGGTCCGCACGCCGCTCCCGGAGTTGACGCGGCTGAGCCCGACGCCGGAGCGCGTGGCGGTGGCCGGGGTAGGGGAGGTGACCGCGCTCGGCGTCGTGCGGAGCCGCGCGCGCAGCATCATCGCTCTCGCCGGGGAGGTCGCTTCGGGTCGGCTGAGGCTGGTGCCTGGCGCCGACCCCGACGCCACCATCGCCCAGCTACTCGCCCTGCCGGGCATCGGCCCGTGGACGGCGCAGTACGTCGCGATGCGGGCCCTCCGCTGGCCCGACGCCTTCCCGAAGGAGGACGTCGCCCTGCGGAGGCGCCTCGGCTGCGCGAGCGCGGCCGAGGCGGACGCGCTGTCCCGAGCGTGGCGGCCGTGGCGCAGCTACGCCACCCTGCACCTGTGGCGGAGCCCGGTGCCGCAGGCCTGAGTGCGCCTCTCCGCCTCCCGACTCCGCCCGGTCAGCCGTGAGCGGATCGATCCGTCCCGCCGGCGACCCGCGCGAGCCCGACCATGAGATCCGCCGCCGCGGCGTCGCCGAGCGCCTCCTCCCGCGCCAGCGACTGCCACGTCTCGAACCGCAGCGCGTGCGCGAGCACGGCCGACAGGCGCGCCCGCGCCGCGCCGTGCACCCCCCATCGCTCCAGCAGCTCGGTCCGCACCGACTCCACGAACTCGCCCCACGGGGCCACGACCGCCGCGAGCGCGGGGATCCGTGGCGCGTCCCGCCGCAGATGGCCGAGCATCTCCTCCCCCCGCCCGTAGTATCCGTAGAACTCCAGCAGCGTCGCGCGCAGCCGTTCCGCCGGATCGCCCACATCCGCCCACACCCCCGGGTCGGGCGTGCGAGTCTCCGCCCGGAAATGCGCCGAGCACGCCGCGTAGAGCGCGGAATCGTCCGCGAAATGGCGGTACACGGTCAGCCGCTCCACGCCCGCCCGCTCCGCGATGGCGCTGATCGTCGTCCGCGCCGGCCCGACCTCCCGGTGCAGCGCGACGACGGCCTCCACGATGCGCCGCCGGGTCTCGGCCTGCCGCTCCGCACGGCGCTTGAGCTCGTATCTGCGTGGTGTCATTTGATTGAACGTAGCTGTCCATCCAATCCTTGACAATTCACTCGCCTCGAACTAGCGTGGCGGTATCGGTGAACAATGCTGTTCACCGATGTGCGGCCACCGTCGGTGCGCGCCCCTCGCGCGCGGCGCGCTCACGAACCCCGGCCAGGAGGAGGTTCGGATGGCTACGATGCATCATGCGGAGCCCCCGCGGCGTATCGCGTCCCGGTTCGACGGCTCCGCTGGCCCGCGAATCGTGGGCCCACGCGACGGCAAGGCGGTGAATCTGATGTCGCTGGGTGTGCGCTTCCTGATCCGGGGCGAGGAGTCCGGTGGTGGATTCTCGCTGGTGGAGCACCCCATCCCGCCGCGGACGCTCGCCGCGCCACTGCACCGGCACGAGCGCGAGGACGAGTACAGCTACGTGCTCACGGGTCACCTGGGGGCGCAGCTCGGCGACGACGTGGTGTACGCGGCGCCCGGCGATCTGGTTTTCAAGCCGCGGGGCCAGTGGCACACCTTCTGGAACGCGGGCGACGAGCCGTGTCGCATCCTGGAGATCATCTCGCCGGCGGGCTTCGAGCGCTATTTCGAGGAGCTGGGAGACACGATGGCGGCGGTGGGTGCACCCGACCCGGGTGTGATCCTGGCCGCGTCGGACATGCCGGAGCGCTATGCCATCGAGTTCCGGCCCGAGAGCATTCCACGGCTCTGCCGGGCTCACGGCCTCCGCTTTCCGGGGATGTAGCACCGGCTTCGAGGCTCTCCCCCGAAGTCGGTTGCGTACCGACGTCGGGGGCGCGATACTGGGGGTGTGGCGGGGGCGAGGCGTAGGACCGGGGCCCCCGCGGCCCCACTCCATCCGCGGTGCGCGCCGATGCAGAAGAGGAAGCTGGGAGCTACGGGTCCGGCGGTCTCGGCCCTGGGGCTGGGCTGCATGGGCATGTCCGACTTCTACGGGCCTACGGACCGGGCCGAGAGCATCGCCACCGTCAACGCCGCGCTCGACGCGGGGATCGACCTGCTCGACACGGGCGATTTCTACGGGATGGGGCACAACGAGATGCTCCTGGGCGAGGCGCTCCGCGGCGTCCCGCGCGGGAGTTACCTGTTGAGCGTGAAGTTCGGCGCGCAGCGCGGCCCCGACGGGAGCTGGCTGGGCTACGACGCCAGCCCGGCGGCGGTGAAGACGGCGCTCACCTATTCCCTGCGGCGCCTCGGTACCGACTACATCGACGTCTACCGCCCGGCCCGCCTCGATCCCGACGTCCCCATCGAGGAGACGGTGGGCGCGATCGCGGAGATGATCGACGAGGGGTACGTCCGCTTCGTCGGGCTCTCCGAGGTCTCCGGAGCGACCGTCCGGCGCGCGAGCACGGTGCACCCGGTTGTCGACCTGCAGATCGAGTACTCCATCGTCTCCCGCGGCATCGAGCGGGAGATCCTCCCCGCGCTGCGCGAGCTGGGCGTCGGCGTGACCGCGTACGGCGTTCTCTCACGGGGGCTCCTGAGCGAACGCGCGGCCGATGCGGCGCGCACGCGCGGACGCTTCCCTCGCTTTCAGGGCGAGAACCTCCGGCACAACCTCTCGCTGGTGGAGGCGCTCCGGGCGATCGCCGCCGAGAAGGAGGCCACCGTCGCGCAGCTCGCCATCGCGTGGGCGCTCGCCCGCGGCGACGACGTCGTACCGCTCATCGGCGCGCGCAGGCGCGAGCGGCTCGCCGAAGCGCTCGGCGCGCTGCGGCTCCGACTCTCTCCCGAGGACCTCGCGCGGATCGAGCGCGCCGTGCCCGCCGACGCCGTCGCGGGCGACCGCTACGACACCCACGCCATGGCGCAGCTGGACAGCGAGCGAGGCCCCTGACCATTGCCACGATCAGGGACCTCCTCGCGCGCCCGGCGGTACTTACAGGGGCTTCTTTCCGGCGCGGCTCGCGCCGAGACTCAGAACCAGCGGGTCCAATCGCTGAACCACAGGTCGTCGCGCAGAGGGCGCGGTAGCGCGCCGTAGCGGCACGATCCGCCCATCGCCGGGTAGGTACCTCCGACGGGGGAGAAGCGCGGATGATTCAGCCGGTCGAACTCCCGATACTCGCGCTCGTACTCACCGCCGTAGCGGCCGGGTCGATGCCCCCCCAGCCACCAGTCGCGGTCGTAGCCGAGCGGCCGCGCGCCGGTGGGGATTCCGCCCGAGCCGCCCTCGTAGCCCCTGCGGTAGCTCCCGACCCACGGCCGCTCACCCGCGCCGCCCCGATCGTACGGCACGCCGGGCGCGCCCTGGTAGGGGTCGCTCCAGTCCCCGGTCTCGTATCCGCCGCGGCGGTATCCCCGATCGTACATGATCCCTCCTCGCTTACGGTGACGCCGGAGCGTCTCCAGCCGGAACGCTCATCGGCAGACCGCGAAAGCGTGCAACGTCCATTCCACCCGCGGTCCCTCGGGGGCACCGTAAAACCTTGCGGGGTATGGCACTATAATCGCATTTGAAGCAGGTGCGGAGTCGGTCGCCGGCAGGTGCTGAATTCACCGGTAACCCGGGAGGCGAGAGGTGACGACGAGCGAATCCAGCGGTTCCCTACGACGTGAGCTCGAAGCGGCCATCCACGGCGGAAGGTGTGTCTACTGTGGGCGAGAGGCCGCGCCCGACCAGCCATTGACACGGGAGCACGTCATCCCGCGCGCGAAGGGAGGCAGTCGGAAAGACTCCCGCATCATCGTCCCCGCGTGCGCACGTTGCAACCACCGCCGCGGATGCAGGGAACTCGTCCTCTTCCTCCTCCTCCGTCCCCGTCGAATCACCGCCTTCCTCGACTATCTCACCACGCTCTCCGCGGAGAGCATCCGCCAGATGGACGTGCGGGTCTTCGCGGAGCTGTACGCCGCGGTCTGGATGCTGAACGAGAGCATCGGGCACGGCGGCGACTGGCGCGGGCACCTGCAGCGCCTGTGCACCGGTCGCACGCTGCACCGCCGCCGCTACGCGGCGCGCCGGGTGGTGGGTGCCGCGGGCGGCCGGATCGAGTCGCGCCGTGCGCACCGGGAGGACGCCGGGGCGCCGACCTGCCCGATCCCCGCCATCACGGCCCACGACGTGGGCCCGCGGCTCGGCGAGCCGCTGGAGAAGATGAACTCCCGCCTGCTCGGTCTCCTCTCGCTGGCGTGGCAGGCCTCCGCCGAGGAGGTGCTGCGCGAGATGGCGCGCCAGCACGAGCGCGCCGCCGCCGCGCTCACTCCACCGGAGAGTGAGCCGGTGAAGCTGGAAGACTGGCGTCGCCGCCCGCGCCGCCGCCGGCTGCGCGTCGACCGCCGCCGTGGCCGCGGCCGGGCGAGGGCGGCGTGAAGAGTC
>DASSTO010000128.1:0-19816 GCA_035707865.1 Longimicrobiaceae bacterium
GCGGAAGGGAGCGCGTGAAGTAGACGTAGCTGAAGAGCGGTCCGGCGTGGAATCCGTACCGCTCCCTGCCGCGGCGCACCGCGAGCGGGACCGCGCCCCGGTGCTCTCCGGCCCAGACCAGCGGCGAGCCGTCGGCGCCGAAGACAGCGAGCGCCGACACCCTCTCGCGGGAACGAATGCCGGCGAGTCTGTCGAAGAGCTCCCGCGAGGGCGCGAGCGGGGCACGCGAGCCCACGGCCTCCCCCGCCGCGGTCACGGCGCGCTCACCCCGTCCGACGAGCGCGTCGAGCGCCGTGTTCAGACGGTCGGCCGCCCGACTCTCGACCCGATCCTGGACCGCCGGCCACTCGTGCGCCACCGCGTCGAGGCGATACCGCACACCCGCCCCGACACCGATCGCGCCCCAGAGAACCAGCGCCAGGGCGATCGCCCAGCGACGCCCGCGCCGGGCGCCCGCCGCGGACCAGACGAGCGCAGCCGCCGCCGCGACGCCCAGCCAGAGGACCGAGAGTTGCGCCAGCCAGGCGCCGAGCGCGAGAATGCACACCCAGCCCGCGGCCCACGCGAGCGCGCCGGGGGCGCTCTCGCTGCGCCGCCCGTGCGCCGGCGGTCCCATACCGGCTGCTTCCGACCCCGAGCCGTTCGCCATGTCTCTCTCTCGCCCCTGCCGGCTCACCGATCTGTCATGGGTGGATATCCGGGATCACCTGCAGCGGGACGACCGTCTGCTCGTCCCCGTCGGCACCAGCGATCAGTACGGGCCGCACCTTCCGCTCGGCGCGGGCACCTACATAACGGAGGCCGTCGTCCGGGAGCTCGCCGCCGACTTCGACGTCCTCGTCGCGCCGACGGTCTCGTACGGGGTGAACCTGCCGGGCGAGCGACCCTACGCGGGGACCGCGAGCCTCCGTGAGAAGACGCTCCACCAGCTCCTGAACGACCTCCTTGCGCAGTGGGAGGACCACGGCTTCTCGGAGTTCATCCTCCTCACCGCCCAGCGATACGACCCTCACGTGGAAGCGATCGCGACCGTTTCGGGAACCCGAGCCCGCGTGCGGGTCATCGAGCTCCTGGAGATCGACGTCTCCCAGTTCCTCGACGGGCGGGGCGGCGCGGAGCACGGGGGCGAGGCGATGACCTCCCTCATGCTCTACCTGCACCCCGACAAAGTCAACCTCGCGCGCGCCGAGGACTACTTCCTCACCGGGCCGGACGATCCGCCTCCGCTGCGCATCGACAAGCTCCCCGAACTCTGTCCCGGCAACGTAGGCCAGCCGACACTCGCGACCCGGGAGAAGGGCGAGCGGATCTTCCGCTACATCGTCCAGAAGATCCGCACGAAGGTCTTCCTCAGCCCGCGCGAAGCGGGCTGAGCCCCGATGGAATCGAAACATTCGGCCCTCCGACGGGTACCCTCCGGCGAACCGACCGCGCTCCCGATGGAAGTCGGGACAGACCAGAGAGGCAGGATGAGGCGAGGACTCCGGCGGACCGCGCCGCGGTGCATCGCGTTCGTAGCGACCGGCGTGCTGCTCACGGCCGCGCCGCTCGCGGCGCAGGCCGGCACCAGTGACTCCGGCACCTTCCGTGTGCTCGTCGGCGGCCAGCAGGTCGGGACGGAGGATTTCTCGATCCACCAGACCGGCACGGGCGCGAACGCGGAGATCGTGGCGACGGGGCACGTCCAGCTGCAGCTCCCCTCCGGCACCGTGGACCTGAGGCCGCGCCTGCGGACGACCGGGATCGAGGCCAACCCCGTCTCGTACGAGATCGCCGTGGGCGGCACCTCACCGGAGAAGATCGTGGGGACCATCGGCAACGGCCGGTTCAGCGCCCGCATCGTCACGCCGACCGGCGAGAAGATGCGCGAATACCTCGCCACCTCCGGCGCCACCGTACTGGACGAGGGAATCGCCCACCAGTACTACTTCCTCGCGCGACGGGTGCGGGATGGACGGGTGCCCATCATCATCCCGCGCGAGAACCGCCAGGTGATGGCGACGGTCCGTAACCTCGGCGAGGAGCACGTGCAGATCGCCGGCACGACGGCCACGCTCTATCACCTGGTCGTGCAGCCGGCGGGCGGTGATCAGCGCGACGTGTGGGTCGACGCGCTCGGCCGGGTGATCCGGGTGGAGATCCCCGCGCGCGGGTACACGGCCGTCCGCACGCAGGTCCCGGCCTGACCCCGCGGCGAATCGCCCCCGCTCGGCATCGAGCGGGGGCGATTCGTGCTTTCTACGGACGGTTCATATATTCTGGCGCTCGCCCGCACCGGCACGCCGCCGGCAGGTACCCGCATCTCGCTCGCTCGCATCATGTCGATCGCCGGATCCCAGCCGTTGCTTCGCCGCATCCTCGACAGCTTCGTCGCCCCGCGCCGGCTCTTCCGGGACTTCCGGGAGTCCGGTCCCTGGTTCGACGTGCTCGTGATCTCCACGCTGGTGGCTGCACTCGCGGCTGCGTCGCTCCCCGCTGAATTCTTCCTGGACCAGATGCGCGCCCCGGTCTCGCGCATGGGCCGGCCGGTGCAGGTCACCTCGTCGCCGCACGCGATCGTCCACTACGGGCGGTATCTGGCGATGATCAACGCGCTGATGGGCCACCCAGTGGTGGTCTTCGCCACCGCCGGACTCCTGGCGCTGATCTTCACCGTGCTCGGCGGCGGGCTCGTTTCCTTCCGCGCCTATCTGGCGATGACGGCCCACGCCTTTCTCGTCCCGGCCCTGGGCACGCTCCTGATCCTCGCCGCCGGCATCCTGGTCAGGGGGCACCCGGTCGAGGCGTCGCTCACGGCGCTCGTACCCGCCGCTCCCACGTGGCTGAGCGTGGCGCTGGTCGTCCTCGACCCTTTCCGGCTCTGGCTCGTGGCGCTCCTCGCCGTAGGCGTCGGCGCGCTCGACGAGCGACACAGCGCGGGCCGCGCGGCGGTGATCCTGTACGCGGTGTATCTCGTTCTGGCGCTCGGCGCGGCGACCTTCTTCACGGGGTGAGTCACGGCGGCACCGGCACGGTTGTTCGCCGCCACCGCCGCGATTAGCTTGCAACGAAGTGCGTACCGGGAGCGCGACCATCTCGCCGTCGCCCGCTCCGCCGCGCCATCCTTCCGTCCGGGAACCGCGTCAGGGTACCGGGGGTAATCCGGCTCTCCCTCCGTTCCCGGTCCACGCCCGATCGAGCCCGCTGAAACCGAGTATCCCGCCCCTGCGTACGGGTCCCCGACAGGAGTGGATCCTGAGCCCCGACCCCGGAGAATTCCAGATGTTCGACGACGCCCGCCCGTCTTCACCGCGCAGTCGAGTCCTCGCGCTCGCGGTGCTGCTGGCCCTGTTGCCGTTTCCGCTCGCCGCGCAGCAGCCGGCGAGCCCCGAGACCCCCACCTCCCTGTCGCTCGACCAGGCGATCCGCCTGGCGCAGGACAACAACCCGACCTTCCAGGCGACGAAGAACGACCTCACGGTCGCCGACGCGCAGGTACGGGCGGCCTACGGGAGCCTGTTGCCCTCCGCCGACGTCTCCACCGGCTTCGGCTACACGGCCAAGGGACAGGCGCGTTACGGATCGGTCGAGTTCGGACAGCAGCCGGACTACTATTCGTCCAACTATTCGCTGAGCTTCGGCTACCAGCTCAGCGGCGCCACACTGCTGCAGCCCTCGCTCTCGAAGGCGCAGCGACGCGCGACCGAGCGAACGATCAACGGCGCGAGCGCCGATCTCGCCTCGCAGGTCACGCAGCAGTACCTCGCGCTCCTGCAGGCGCGCGAGCAGATCGATCAGGCACAGAAGGAGGTGGCGCGGACGGAGGAGCACCTGAAGCTCGCGCAGGCGAAGCTCGACGTGGGCTCCGGCACGCCGCTCGAGGTGCGCCAGGCCGAGGTAGAGAAGGGACAGGCGGACGTGGCCCTGGTGAAGGCGAAGAACGACGCGGACCTCCAGGCACTCGCGCTCGGCCAGGTGACGGGACTGCCGCTCGACCCCGGGGTGCAGCTGACGACCCACTTCGAGGTCTTCGAGCCGAAGCTCGACCCCAACGAGCTCGTGAAGGCGGCGCTGGAGCACAATCCGTCGCTGCTGTCGTCGCGCGCGAACGTCGACGCCGCACAGACCGGCGTGAAGGCCGCGCGCACGGCGTATCTGCCGAGCCTGAGCTTCCGGCTCGGCTGGACCGGGTCGGTCTACCAGGCGGGCGACATCAACCCGCTCGTGCAGCAGGACCTCGGCCAGCTCCAGGCCAGCTTCCAGAGCTGCAACAGCATGAACGCCCTCTACCAGGCGAGCGGCCTTCCGCTGCAGGACTGCAGCGGTCTCGACGTGAGCAACCCGGCGCTGGTGGAGCAGGTCCGACAGAACGAGCGCGACCGGAACAGCGGTTTCCCCTTCGACTATACGCGCCAACCGATGCAGTTCTCGGTGGGGATCTCGCTGCCGATCTTCCAGGGCTTCTCGCGGCGCCTGCAGCTCGATCGGGCCAAGGCGCAGGCGGAGGACGCCCGCTACCAGGTGCGCGCCGACCAGCTCCAGCTGCGCCAGCAGGTGACCGCCGGCGTTCGCAATCTCCAGGCGGCCTACCAGACGGTCCTCCTGGACCGGCAGGTGCGCGCCTCGGCCGCCGAGGAGCTGCGGCTCGCGCAGGAGCGCTTCCGCTTCGGCGCCGCCAACTCGATCGAGGTGACCGACGCGCAGACGAAGCTCTCGCAGGCGGAGAAGGACGAGATCGCCGCCGTTTACGACTTCCACAAGACCCTGGCCGCGCTCGAGGCGCTGGTCGGCCAGCCGCTCCGATGAGACCATGAAGAACACCAAGCTGATCGTCGCCATCGTCCTCCTCCTGGCCGTCGTCGGGGTGGGCGGGGTGGCGATCGCCAAGAAGCGCGACACCGGAGCGACGGTGCGCACGGAGGTCGTGGGCCGGCGGGACCTCGTCTCGATCGTCACCGCCAGCGGCGTGATCGAGCCGAAGCAGAAGGTCGACATCTCCGCCGACATCGCCGGGCGCGTCATCGAGCTCGCCGTGGAGGAAGGGCAGGACGTGAAGAAGGGTGACCTCCTGCTGCGCATCGACCCCACGCAGTATCAGGCCGCGGTGCAGCGCGCCGAGGCGACCGTCGCGCAGGCGAAGGCGCAATCCGCACAGATGCGGGCGAGCCTGCTGAAGGCCCAGAGCGACGCGACGCGCGCCGAGCAGCTCGCGAAGGGCGACCGGCTCATCTCCGCGCAGGACCTGGAGCAGGCGCGCACCGGGCTGAAGGTGGCCCAGGCGCAGTACGAAGCCGCGAACTACGGCGTCTCGCAGGCGGAGGCGGGGCTCTCCGAGGCCAGAGAGTCGCTGCGCAAGACGATCATCACCGCGCCGATGTCCGGCCGCGTCACCCGCTTGAACATCCACCAGGGCGAGACGGCGGTCGTCGGAACGATGAACAACCCCGGATCGCTGCTGCTCACCATCGCGGACCTCGGCGTCATGGAGGCCAAGGTGAACGTCGACGAGACGGACGTGCCGCATATCGCCATCGGCGACAGCGCCACCATCAAGATCGACGCCTTCCCGAACCAGACGTTCGTCGGCCACGTCACACAGATCGCGAACAGCGCCGTTCAGGGCCAGGGCTCCACGGCGGGCTCGTCGAGCCAGACGGGGCAGGCGGTGGACTTCGAGGTGCGCGTCACCCTCGACCACCCGCCCACGGAGCTGCGTCCCGACCTCTCCGCCACGGCCGACATCGTCAGCGCGACGCGCAAGCAGGCGCTCTCGGTGCCCATCATCGCCGTCACGGTGCGCGACGCCAGCGGCAAGAAGTTCAAGGTGGGCTCCTCGGACGACCAGGGCGACGCGAGTGTCTCGGAGAAGCAGAAGAAGCTCGACGAGCAGAACGAGGTGGAGGGCGTCTTCGTCGTGAAGGACGGCAAGGCGAAGTGGATGCCGGTCACCGTGGGCATCGCGGGAGAGCGCTACTTCGAGCTGACGAAGGGCCTGAAGGGCGGCGAGACCGTGGTCGCGGGCCCCTACTCCGTCGTGCGTGATCTCGAGGACGGCGCCGCCCTGCAGATCCAGCCCGAGGGCCCGGAGACGAAGCCCGCGAAGGAGGCGAAATGAAGCCGGAGCGAGAGAGCGCCACTGCCGTCATCCTGACCCGCGGCCTGCGCAAGGAGTACGTCCTGGGCGCGGAGACGGTGCGCGCGCTGCGGGGCGTGGACCTGGCGATCGGGCACAACGAGTACGTGGCGATCATGGGCCCCTCGGGCTCGGGCAAGTCCACGCTGATGAACCTGATCGGCTGCCTCGACACGCCGACGGCCGGGGAGTACATCCTGAACGGGCACGCGGTGGCGGGGCTCACGGACGACGAGCTGGCGCGGATCCGCAACCGGGAGATCGGCTTCGTCTTCCAGACCTTCAACCTGCTGCCGCGCAGCACCGCGCTGGAGAACGTGGAGCTGCCACTCGTATACGCGGGCGTGGGCAAGCGGGAACGGAGGGAGCGCGCGGAAGAAGCGCTGCGCCAGGTCGAGCTGCTGGACCGGATGGGCCACCGCCCGAACGAACTCTCGGGCGGTCAGCGCCAGCGCGTGGCGATCGCGCGGGCGCTGGTCACGCGCCCGGCCATCATCCTGGCGGACGAGCCCACCGGCAACCTGGACTCGCGCACCTCGGAGGAGATCATGGCGCTGTTCGCCCGACTACACGACGAGGGGCAGACGGTGATCATGGTCACCCACGAGCCGGACATCGCCGCGCACGCGGAGCGCGTGGTCGTCCTGCGCGACGGCGTGATCGAGAGCGACCGGCGGCAGGAGCCCGTGACCGCCGGCGACCGCGGCGTGGTGAGCGTCGCCGAATGAACGCGCGGCCGCCGTCGGCAGAGCGGAGGCATCGATGAACGTCCGAGAGGCGGTGCGGATCGCGCTCGACATGATCCGCGCCCACAAGCTGCGCGCCTTCTTCACCGTCCTCGGCACGGTGGTGGGCGTCACGTTCCTGATCGCCGTCATCACCCTGATCCAGGGGATGAACAACTACATGACGACGGAGTTCGCCTCCACGGTGTACGGCATCAACACCGTGAACGTCTCGCGGATGCCGTCGGTGAGCTTCAGCGGCGACCGGGAGACGTGGCGGCGGCTGAACCGGCGTCCCCACCTGACATTCGAGGACGCGGACTGGCTCGCGGCGCATCTCCAGACGCCCGGGATCATCGCGGTGGAGTCGGAGCGCGGTGGCCCCGTCGTGGGGCCGCGCGGAACGTCGCTCGAGGGCGTGCGGCTCGCGGGCGCGTCGGCGAGCTACTTCCGCATCCGCGAGATGGACCTGACGCAGGGGCGGGTCTTCTCCGACCAGGAGGCGCAGCTGGGCACGCCCGTCGTGGTGATCGGGAGCGAGGTCGCGGAAAACCTCTTCCCCGGCGTGAACCCGGTCGGAAAGACGATCCGCATGGTCGGCTTCCCCTACCGGGTCATCGGCGTGCTGAAGAAGCAGGGCAAACTCCTCGGCTTCTCGCTCGACAACGTGGCCATCGCTCCGGCGAAGTCGCCGCTCAACGGCTACGTCAATCGTTACAACGAGGTGGACCAGATCAGCTTCAAGGTGCCGACCGAGGCGCTGGTTGCTCCGGCGCGGACCGAGATGGAGGGGCTGATGCGCGTGCGGCACCGACTCCAGCCGGCGCAGGACAACGACTTCGAGGTGGAGACCGCGGAGGCCTCGATGTCGTTCTGGAAGACCTTCACGAAGATCATGTTCATGGTCCTCCCCGGCCTCGTGGGGATCTCACTGGTGGTCGGCGCGGTCGTGATCATGAACATCATGCTCGTCTCGGTCACCGACCGGACGCGCGAGATCGGCCTGCGCAAGGCGCTCGGGGCACGTCGGCGCGACATCCTGCTGCAGTTCCTCATCGAGGCGGGCACCCTCTCCGGCTTCGGCGGGCTGCTGGGGATCCTCCTCGGGATGGGCCTCGCCGCGCTGGTCTCCGCCCTCTCCCCGCTCCCGGCGACGGTGGCGCCGTGGTCGATCGGCCTCGGGCTGGTGCTCGGTGTCGGCGTGGGGCTGGCCGCCGGCGTCTACCCGTCGTCGCGCGCGGCCCGACTCGATCCCATCGTGGCCCTGCGGCAGGAGTAAGGAGAGGCGATGAATCTCACATCGGCCCGCGAGGGCGTGCAGATCGCGATCGACGCGCTCCGCTCGAACAAGGTTCGCGCCTCGCTGACGATCCTCGGCGTGGTGATCGGCGTCGCCACCGTGATGGCGATGGCCGCGGTGATCGGCGGCATCCGCAGCAACATCACCGGCCAGCTCGAAGCCCTGGGGCCGAGGAACTTCATGGTCGAGCGCTTCGACGAGACGGCCATCCACATCACGGGCTCGAACCGGCCGCTCTGGCAGGGGAAGCCGCCGGTCACCACGCGGGAGGCGGAGCTGATCCGCGCCCTGCCGTCGGTACGCACCGTGGTGACGTCCGTCGGTGGCAGCGTCGACATCCGGGCCGGCAGCCGCTCGCTGACGGCGGTGAACATGGTGGGACGCTCCTACGAGTGGACCGACTACGACCGGGGCGAGTTCGTCGTCGGTCGCAACTTCCTCCCGGTGGAGGACCAACACTCCGCCTCGGTGGCGGTCGTCACCGACGGCGTGGCCGATGCGCTCTTCCCGGGGCTGAACGCGGTGGGGAAGCAGGTCCGCATGGACGGAAATCTCTTCACCATCGTGGGCGTCTACAAGCCGGCGGCGAACCTCTTCTCCAACGCTGCGCCGCGGTGGGTCGTGGTCCCGACCCCCACGGCGCTGAAGTACCTCGACGTCAACCGGGACTGGCTGAGCCTCCTGGTGGTGCCGCAGGACAACGTCACGCAGGAACAGGCGATGGACGAAGTGACCACCGCCCTGCGGGTCTCCCGCGCTCTGCGCCCGGGGGACGACAACAACTTCGCCCTCATCCGTCAGCAGGCCTTCCTGGACCTGTTCAACAACATCAGCCGCAACATCTTCCTGGTGATGCTCGTGCTCTCCTCGATCGGCCTGCTGGTGGGCGGCGTCGGGGTGGTCGCGATCATGATGATCTCCGTTACCGAGCGGACCCGGGAGATCGGTGTCCGGAAGGCGCTCGGCGCCACGCGCCGGGAGATCCTCTGGCAGTTCCTGGTGGAGTCGATGACCGTGACGGTGATCGGCGGGGCGCTGGGGATGGTGCTGGGCGGTGGGGGCGCCTTCCTGCTCTCGCACATCCTTCCCATCCCCGCGGCGGTGCCGCTCTGGGCCGTGGTCGCCTCGCTCGTGATCTCGGCGATCACGGGGATCGGCTTCGGCCTCTACCCCGCGAACAAGGCCGCGCGACTGGACCCGGTCGAGGCGCTACGGTACGAGTAGCGGAGGAGGGCGGCCCCGCTCCTGCCCTTGCCACCCCGGTACGAAAGTGCGAGAGTCAGCGCTGACTCTCGCACTTTCGTACTTTCGCACTGACACATCCCATGCCCGACCCGCTCGCACCCGCCGTCGACGTCCTGGCGATCGCCGCCCACCGCGACGACGTGGAGCTGCTCTGCGGCGGCACCCTGGCCAAGGCCGCGACACAGGGCCACCGAACGGGGATCCTGGACCTCACCCGTGGCGAGATGGGAACCTCCGGCAGCGCCGACCTTCGCGGCGACGAGGCGGACGCCGCCGCTCGCGTCCTGGGCGTCACCGCCCGCCGCAATGCCGGTCTTCCGGACGCCGCGCTGGAGAACACGACCGAGACGCGGCGGCTGGTGGCGGGCTACCTCCGCGCCTTCCGTCCACGTGTCGTCATCATCCCCTTCATCACGGGCCGGCACCCCGACCATCGCATCGCGTCACAGCTGGCGTACGACGCGTGCTTCCTCGCGGGCCTGGCGAAGCTGCCGGTTCCCGGCGAGCCGCACCGGCCCACCAAAATCCTCTACTCGCTGACCTACCGGGAGGACGCCGTGAAGCCCACCTTCGTGGTGGACATCACCGAGCAGATGGAGAGGAAGATGCGCGCGGTGCAGTGCTACGCCTCTCAGTTCGACGGCCGGACGTGGGGCGGGGAGGTCTTCCCGGGCGGGGACCGCCCGCTCTACGAGCAGGTCCGGGTGCAGGCGGCCCGCTACGGCTCGCTGATCCGCGCAGCGTACGGAGAGCCTTTCTATACGGTGGAGACGATGGAGGTGGACGACGTGGTTGCACTCGGGGTGAGAAGCATGTGAACGAGAATCGAGAATGGAGAATGAGGCCGATGCTCCGGCTTCGTTCTCCATTCTCAACTCTCAATTCTCGATTGCTCGCGGCAGGTCACCTCGATGAGGAGCCGCTTCCAGCTCGGCGCGTCGCTCCCGCGCACGCGCACGGCGGTGGCGGACGCGGAGCCGCCGCGGAGCATCCACGGCGCGAGCCAGGCGTTGATCTCCGGGGGCAGGTGCCCGACGGGATCGCCGCCGCGCACGTGCACCCACACCGCAGGCTCGTCGGCATCGGGGGGATCCGGAATGAGGATCAGCTCGTCACCCGCGCGCAGTCCGTCGAGGTGCGAGGCACGGCGCGCGAAGACGGTGCCATGCACCGTCGTGCGGAAGTTCCCATCGTACGCGGCCAGAAGCTCTTGATTCATCGGCTGCTGCGGAGGGGGAGGGAGCGGGCGTCCGGAATTCGAATGTAACGGTCGCGAGCGGATGCCTCAACGTTCGCGTCGGCGCCGTGGCGACGGACGGCCGGAGTACCGTGAAACCTGCGTACCACCGCAGGTTACTAGAGCAGCGGCAGTTCGCGATCGCCCGGGAGGGACGATGGAGACGATATACCTGGACAATGCGGCTACCACGCCGGTGCGGACGGAGGTTCGCGCGGCGATGTTGCCGTTCCTATCCGATCGCTTCGGGAATCCGTCGAGCGTGCACCGCTTCGGCCGCGAGGCCAGGGCGGCGCTCGAGGAGGCGCGCGCGCGGCTGGCGGCGGTCCTCGGCGCCGCGGCGTCCGAGATCGTCTTCACCCGCGGCGGAAGCGAGGCGGACAACCTGGCCGTGCTGGGGCGCGCCCGTGCGGAGCGGGGCGCGCCAGTGGTCTGCTCGGCGATCGAGCACAAGGCCGTACTCGCGACCGCGCACGCGGCTGAGGAGGAGGGCCACCCGTTGTCGATCCTGCCGGTGGACGCGAACGGGGTGGTCGATCCGGCCGCGCTGGAGCCGCTCCTCCATCCCGCGCCCGCGGTGGTCTCCGTGATGTGGGTGAACAACGAGGTGGGCACGGTACAGCCGATCGAGGCGCTCGCAGATCGCTGTGCGGCGGCGGGCGTGGCGTTCCACACGGACGCCATCCAGGCATTCGGAAAGCTGGACGTCCGGGTGGACCGGGTGCCGGTGGCGCTGCTCTCGGTGAGCGCGCACAAGATCGGGGGCCCGAAGGGTGTCGGGGCGCTCTTCGTCCGGCGCGGCACGGCCCTGCGGCCGCTCGTCTTCGGCGGCGGCCACGAGCGCGGGCTGCGCGCCGGAACGGAGGACGTGGCGGGGGCGGTGGGGCTCGCCGTCGCCGCGGAGCTCGCGGTGCGCGAGCGCGAGGTCGTGATGGAGCGCCTCGGCCGCCTGCGCGACCGGCTCGAGGCCGGCCTCCGCGCACGGGTGCCGGACCTGGTGGTGAACGGCGGGGGCGCGGTGCGCGTGCCGAACATCAGCAACGTCTCGGTCCCGGGCGCGAGCGACGAGACGCTCCTGCTCACGCTCGACCTCGAGGGCATCGCGGCCTCGTCCGGCTCCGCGTGCTCCAGCGGCGCAGTCACTCCCTCGCACGTCCTCCTGGCGATGGGGCTGGCCGAGGAGGTCGCCGCGCCGTCGGTGCGCTTCTCGCTCGGCCGCCAGACGACCGAGCGAGAGATCGACCGCGTCGTCGCCGCATTTCCGCCGCTGGTCGAGCGCCTGCGCGCGCTCGCGGCGGCTTCATCATAGCGCAGGGAGACTGGAGCCGATGGACCGGACGCGAACCGTCCTCGTCGCGATGTCCGGAGGGGTGGACTCCTCCGTGGCGGCCGCTCTGCTCGTGGAGCAGGGCCACCGCGTGATCGGCGTGACGATGAAGACCTTCTGCTATTCCGAGGTGGAGGGCCCGTCCAAGACGTGCTGCGGGCTGGACGGCATCATGGACGCGCGGCGCGTCGCCGACCGCCTGGGCGTTCCCCACTACGTCTTCGACGTGGAGCGGGACTTCACGCGCGACGTGATCGACGACTTCGTCTCGGAGTACGCCTCCGGCCGTACGCCGAACCCGTGCGTGCGCTGTAACGGCAACACCAAGTTCCGCGACCTGCTCAAGCGCGGCGCGCTCCTCGGCTGCGACGCCATCGCGACGGGCCACTACGCCCGCATGGGTCGCGGTGCGGACGGAGCGCCACGCCTGCTGCGCGGAGTGGACCGCGACAAGGACCAGGCGTATTTCCTCTGGGCGCTCCCCCCCGAGCTTCTGCCGCAGCTCATCTTCCCGCTCGGCGAGCTGACGAAGCCGGAGGTACGCGCACGGGCGCGAGAGATGGGCCTCTCCACCGCGGAGAAGCCCGAGAGCCAGGAGATCTGCTTCGTCCCGACCGGCGACTACGTGGACGTGCTGGAGCAGCGACTCGGCACGGAGCACCCGGCCCTGGCGCCGGGTCGGCTGGTGACGAGCGCCGGCGAGGTCGTCGGGGAGCACGACGGCTATGCGCGCTACACGGTGGGGCAGCGGAGGGGGCTGGGGGGCGGGCACGGAGAGCGGCTCTACGTGCTCGGCTCGCACCCCGACACCCGTGAGGTGGTGGTCGGGAGCTGGGCCGAGCTGCACCGCGGGGAGATGAGCGTCGGTGAGCTCAACTGGCTCGCGCCCCCGCCCGGGCCCGGGGATCGCGTCGAGGTCCAGATCCGGCACCGCGCCGCCGCGGGCGCCGCGACGGTGCAGAGCGTGGACTCGAAGAGTATCGCCCTACGCTTCGATCAGCCGCAGCGCGCCGTCGCGCCCGGCCAGTCGGCCGTGATCTTCCAGAAGGACGTGGTGCTCGGGGGCGGGCGGATCGAGGGGTAGCTTCACTCCAGCGGCTGCGAGGCCGCGAGGAGCTCCCTGAGCCGGCTGTCGGGCATCGCTCGCACCGCCGCCCCCGCTTCCGCCTCCTCTCCGTCGTGAACTACGAAGCGCGCGCGGACGTCGGGTGCCGAGAGGCAATTGAAGACGATGCGCGGATCCAGCGGCAGCCCGCGGCGCCCGGCGGAGGAGTACGCTTCCCAGGTCAGCAGGTCCTGATCGGTGAAGACACGAGCCATGACAGTTCCGAGTTCCGCTAGTACTTGAGCTCCGCCGCCTTGGCGAATTCTCGCATCAGCTGCTCTTCCTGATCGTCGAGCTTCTCGGGGACGGTGATCTTCACCTGGACGTACTGGTCGCCGCGCTGCCCGTCCTTCTCGATGCCCTGTCCCTTGATCCGGAAGCGAGTGCCCGACTGCGTCCCCTCCGGGATGCGCAGGACCACGTGCTTGCCGCCCACGGTCCGGACGCGGATCTTCGAGCCGAGCGTCGCCTGCGCCACGTTGATCGGAACGGTGCAGTAGACATCCATCCCCTCACGGCGGAAGAAGCGGTCGGCCCGCACGCGGAAGGTGATGATGAGATCGCCGCGTGGGCCTCCGCCGACCCCCGGCTCGCCCTGCCCCGTGAGACGGAGCTTCGAGCCCGAGTCCACGCCCGCGGGGACGGTGAGCTGGATCTGGCGCTGCTCCCGCACCTGGCCGGCGCCCTGGCAGGTGGGGCAGGGCTCGGTCGGGATCGTCCCCTTGCCGTAGCAGGCGGGGCACGGCCGGTTGACGGAGAAGCCGCCTTGCCCGAAGGTGACGGTGCCCGTGCCCCGGCACTCGGGGCAGGTCACGGGCGTCGTCCCCGGAGCCGCGCCGGTGCCGTGGCAGGTCGGGCAGCTCTCGGCGACCGGCACGGTGATGGGGATCTTCCCGCCGCGCGCCGCGACCTCGAAGGGGATCTCCACCGCGTATTCGACGCTCTGGCCCCGCTGCGGGCCCTGCGGGCGCTTCTTCCGGCCGAGATCGAAGATCGAGCTGAAGAGGTCGCCCAGACCACCCATGCCGCCGAGGTCCTCGACGTTGATGCCGCCCATGTTGGGCGCGCCCGCCCCGCCTCTCGCGCCGGCGCCCGGGCCGTGGCCGCCGAAGCCGCCGAACGCCCCGAACTTGCGCATCTGGTCGTACTGCTTGCGCTTCTCGTCGTCGGAGAGGACGGAGTAGGCCTCCGAGACCTCCTTGAAGCGCTCGGCCGCGGTCGGGTTGTCCGGGTTCGCGTCCGGGTGGTACTGCTTCGCGAGCTTCCTGTAGGCCTTCTTGATCTCGTCCGCGCTGGCGTTCTCCGCCACCCCGAGGACCTTGTAGAAATCCTTCGTCGCAGTCGCCATAACTCCTTCGGAATCAGATTCCGGGGCCGAATCGCGGCGGGCGCGGGCGCGTCACGCGTCGAACTTCCTGACCTGGACGCGCGCCGGACGGAGCAGCTCACCCCTGAAGCGGTAGCCGGTCTGGAAGACCTGGCCCACCGACTCGTCCTCCTCACGATTGCCGGTGGCCGCGGTCATCAGCGCCTCGTGCACCGTCGGGTCGAAGGGCTGGCCGTGCGCGTCGATCACCTCCAGACCCGCGTTCTCCAGCACCCGGAAGAGCTTCCGCTCCACCATCTCCACGCCCTCGTGAAGCGCCTGCACGGTCGTCGTCTCGGCGCTGAAGTGCGCCACTCGCTGCAGGTCGTCGAGCGGATCGAGGAGCCTCTCCACCAGCTGCGCCTGCGCCCGGGCGGCCGCGTCACTCCGCTCCCGCTCCGTGCGCTTGCGGTAGTTGTCGTACTCCGCCGCGAGCCGGAGGTATCGGTCCTTCAGGGCGTCGAACTCCGCCCGCAGATCACCACCGTCCGCACCGGCCTGCGCCTCGGGCCGGTCGGCGGCGTTCGTCTCCTCGGGTGCCGGCTCCGAATCCTGGTTCTCGGGGGCCTCGGCGGTCGGCTGGTCCTCGGTTCGATCAGATCGCATGAACGTGGATGGGTCCTCGTGTGAACGAGCGGAGACGGCTCTCCAGAACCGGCCGGCTCCGCCGAAACGCGCTCGGGTGGGCTGCAAGCGAAGTGCCACCCACCGCCGTCAGTTTGGCAGGGCGCCGCGGCCGATTCAGCCGGCTCGACCGCCGGCGATCACCACCGACCGGTAGTTCCAGAGGTAGACCAGCATGGAATAGACGGTCAGGACGACGGCGACGGTGAGCATCACCACGGAGAAGGAGTAGTGGAAGACCTGCCACCCGCGCCAGAAGGCGCCGCTCCAGCCGTGATCGGTCGCGGCCGCCTGCAGCGCGTACCAGAGGATCGCCGAGCCGATGAAGAGGTTCTGGGAGAACGCCTTGTACTTGCCCGACTGGCCGGCCGCGATCACGACGCCGCGCCGGGCGGCGTAGCTCCGGAAGAGCGTGATGAAGAGCTCGCGCCCGAAGATCACGAGCAGGATCCAGAGCGGAAAGACGCCGCTGAACCACGGGAAGCGCGCGTCGGGGCCGGAGCGGTGCGAGAGGATGTAGAAGGGGATGAAAGTGCAAGCGAGCAGCAGCTTGTCCGCGATGGGGTCGAGGAGCTTGCCCAGGTTGGTGATGAGCCCGCGCGAGCGCGCCAGATAGCCGTCCCAGAGATCCGAGACGGCAGCGACGAAGAAGACGATGAACGCCAGGAGACGCACGCCGAAGTGGTCCGGCAGGAGCAGCGGGACCACGAGCACGGCCAGTACGATTCTCCCAACGGTGATCAGATTGGGAAGGTTCAAGCCGTTCTCCTCACCTGCTCCGGGGCATCTTGGCCATGATCGTCAGCTCAGCGACTTGATGACCTGCTTGCTTGCTTCCTTCAGCGTATCGAAGACGCCGATCCCGCGCGTGCCCACGGCCTCGAAGGAGGGGACGTGCGTCGGGTTGAGGTTCGCCTCCAGCTCCGACACCGGCGCGATGTTGGGGAGGTCGCGCTTGTTGTACTGGATCACGAAAGGCAGCTCGCGCGGGTCCAGCCCGTACTCGGCCAGGTTGTCGTAGAGGTTGTGCATCGCCTCGATGTTGGCGTCGAGCCGCTCCACCTGGCTGTCCGCGACGAAGACCACGCCATCCACGCCCTTGAGGATGAGCTTCCGGGAGGCGTTGTAGTAGACCTGCCCCGGAACGGTGTAGAGGTGGAAGCGCGTCTTGAAGCCGCGGATGGTGCCCAGGTCCACGGGAAGGAAGTCGAAGAAGAGGGTGCGCTCCGTCTCGGTGGCGAGCGAGACGAGCTTGCCACGCGTATTCGGTGCCACCTTCTCGTAGACGTACTCGAGGTTGGTCGTCTTGCCGCCGAGGCCGGGGCCGTAGTAGACGATCTTGCAGTTGATCTCGCGCGAGGCGTAGTTGATCATCGACATCGCGCACCTCAGCGGCTGCCGAAGAGTCGGTCGATCTCGTCCTCGGCGGCATCGGCCCAGGCGGTCGCGAGCGGTTGGGCGGGCGCCGTAGCGGCGCGGTCGAAGACCTCTCGGAAGACTTCGGTGAGCTCACCCACGAGATTCTTCACCTTGATGCGGATCATGCCGAGGGTGGCACGATCGTCGAAGAGGACGACGAGGATGACGCGCTTGGCGACGTCCGCGAGGTACATCGACTCCTTCTCGCCCTGGTGGAAGAGCGAGGAGAACTCCTGCTCTCCGATCATGGACGCGAGCTGGTCGTTGGCGGAGAAGTCGGCGGCGGCCAGCGAGGCGAAGGCGGTCGAGTCGAAGTCCGGCTGCTCACCGGCGGTCGTGATGAGCTGACCGGTGCGGTCCACGAGGAGGGCGCACCGGGCGCTGGACCCGTGGAGGAAGTCCTGGAGGAGTCGGTTGATCCGCTGCGCGTCGTCGGCGCTGAACGACCAACTGGCGGCGCGCTGCATCATCCGGCGACCTCCGGGGCGACGGGACGGGCCCCGAGGGCGCCCTCCATGCGGGCGAGCACGGCGGCGGCGCGCTTGCGGACGAGCGAGCGGGGCTCGCGCGCGATGAAGTCGCGCAGCAGGAGCACGACGTCGACCGAAGCGGGGCGGCCCGCCACGTAGCTGAGCGCGGCGAGACGGCGCAGCGGGTGCGGGCTGAAGAGATCGCGCTGGTGGCGACTGATCTGATCGCGGACGAGGATGGCCCCGAGCGCCGCCGCGCCGGCGACGGCGAGGATCGTGAAACCGGCAGTCCGCAGGATGCGCTTCGTGTCCATGACTTCGGTCGAAAGGGGCTGGAGAGGACGAAGGTCGCTTACAGCTCGCGCCGCGCGTGCAGCGCCTCGGCGATGGTGACTCCGTCCGCGTACTCGAGGTCGCCGCCGATGGGAAGTCCCCGCGCGATACGGGTGACGCGAACGCCGAGCGGTGCGAGGAGCCGGTGGAGGTACATCGCGGTCGCCTCGCCCTCCACGCTCGGGTTGGTCGCGAGCACCACCTCCCGGACGTCGCTCCCGCCGCCGAGCCGCTCCAGGAGGGCGGCGACGTTGAGCTCCTCGGGACCGACACCGTCGAGCGGGGAGAGGCGGCCGCCGAGCACGTGATAGAGGCCGCGGTACTCGCCGGTACGCTCGATGGCTCCGATGTCGGAGGGCTCCTCCACTACACAGAGTATCGACACGTCGCGCCGCGGGTTCTCACAGATCGCGCAAGTGCTTCGCTCCGTGTAATTTCCGCAGCGCGGGCAGGCGTGCACGTGCTCCGCGACCGAGAGGATCGCCTCCGCCAACCGGCCCGCCTCCTCGGGTGAGGCCTTGAGCACGTGATACGTCAACCGCAACGCGGTCTTGCGCCCGATGCCGGGGAGCCGCGCGAACTCGTCCGAGAGCCGATCGATCAGCGACAAATCCGCATCCCGCCCGGCTACAGGCCCGGGAACTGGAAGGGGAGAGAGAAGCCCCCGGAGAGCTTCTTCATCTCCTCCTCGTAGAGCGACCCGGCACGGCTCTGGGCCTCGGAAACGGCGGCGAGGACGAGGTCCTCGAGCATCTCCACGTCGCCGGGATCCACGACCGAGGGATCGATCTTGACCGCGCACACCTTCCCGCGCCCGTCGGCGGTGACGGTGACCATGCCGCCGCCGCTGGTGGAGGTGACGGTCCGCTGGCCGAGCTCGTTCTGCAGCTGTGCGAGGCGGGCCTGCACCTGCTGACCCATCTGCAGGATCTGCTGGAAGTTGTCAGTCATTATCGCCTGCGTGCGCGGAGACGCGAAACGTTGAATGTACCCGCCGGGCCGGCGTGGTCGCAAGTCGCAGACCGGGCGCGGAAGGGTGTCAATCGATGAGTTCCAGATCCCATTCTTGTACCGCCGCGGCCAGGAGCGGTTCCTCGGCGGTGAGCCTCCGGAGGCGGTCGCGCCGGGCGGTTTCGGCGGTGATCCGGAGCGCGGACGGCTCGCCCGCGGGGGCGTCCGCGGCGGCGAAAGCGAGGCGGATGGGGCGGCGCAGGCGTCGGCCGATCGCCTCTTCGAGGGGACGGCGGGCGGCCGGGCTCTCCATACGCTCCAGGAGCGGTGAGCCGGGGGGAACGGCGACGCGGATCTCGTCCTCGCCGGCGAGGCTCACCTGGGCGGGGCGGAGCACCAACCCCATGCCCGCGGGCACGCCGTCGCCGTCCTCGAGCACGGCGCGCCAGGCGCGGCGCACGTGAGCGGCGTCGAGTGGCCCCGCCGTCTGCGTCGCGGGCTCGGGGCGCGGCTCCGGCCGCCGCGCCGGCTCGCGCTCCGGGGGTGCCGGAGGGGGGACGGGCCGGGCAGGCGGGGCGGGCGGCGTCTCACGGACCGCGGCCCGCCCGGGACGAGGGTTTACGGGGGCGGGCCCTCCCTCTTCCCCCGCCCCGCCACGCAGCGCCTGGAGGACGTCCTCCAGGGCGACGGTGCGGTCGAGGAAGGAGAAGCGGAGAAGCAGCAGCTCGATGAGGATCTGCTGCTGACCGCTCTTGCGGAAGCGGCCGTCGGCGTCGAGCTCGGCCACCTGAGCGAGCATGCGCAGGAGGTCTCCCGGGGCGAAGCGCTCGACTCGCTCCGCGTACGCCGCGCGGAGGTCCTCGCGGATCTCCGCGGCCTCGGGGCCGCTGAGCTTGACGATGAGGAGCGCGCGAAGGAAGTCGGCGAGGCCGCGATAGAATTCGGCGAGGTCGTAGCCGTCGTCCAGGAGCCGACGGACGAAGCCGAAGACGCCAGCGTGCTCCCTCGCCGCGAGGATGTCCATCAGCTCGAGGTAGAGCTCGTCGCCCACGAGGCCGAGGACGCGCCGGACGTCCACCGCTGTCGGCGTGCCCTCGGTGAAGGAGAGCACCTGATCGAGGAGCGAGAGCGCGTCGCGCATCCCGCCGTCGGCCTTCTGCGCGATCGGCAGGAGCACGTCGTCCGCGGCCGAGACGCCCTCCGCGGAGAGCACGTCGCGCATGCGGCGCACCAGGTCGGTCGTGCCGATGCGGTGGAAGTCGAAGCGCTGGCAGCGCGAGAGGATGGGCGGCGCGGCCTGCTGGATCTTCTGCGGCTCCGTGGTGGCGAAGACGAAGATCACCCGCGCGGGCGGCTCCTCCAGGATCTTCAGGAGCGCGTTCCATGCCTCGCGCGTGAGCATGTGCGCCTCGTCGATGATGTAGACCTTGTAGCGGTCGTGCTCCGAGGGGGCGTACATGGCGCGCTCGCGCAGATCGCGCGCGTCGTCGACGCCGCGATTGCTCGCGGCGTCGATCTCCACCACGTCGAGCGAGGTCTTGCCGGCCCAGATGCGCTGGCAGGAGTCGCACTCGCCGCACGGCTCGCCCTCGCCGCTGCGCT